>NZ_DATBNB010000073.1 GCF_036554565.1 Longimicrobium sp.
CAGGGGCTCCGGCGGGACGGGAGGGAGGACGCGCGGACGGCGGTGCGCGTCACGGCGAACCCGCCGCGGCGGCGGACGCGCGCTCGCGGCGCTTCACTTCGTCCCACAGGGTGTCTAGCTCGGCGAGCGTGGCCTGTCCGAAAACGACGCCCCGCTCGCCGGCCAGCCCCTCCAGCGCCCGGAAGCGGCGCTCGAACTTGGCGTTGGCGCGGGCCAGCGCGGCGCTGGGATGGGCGCCCGCCAGGCGCGCCAGGTTGACGGCGGCGAAGAGCAGGTCGCCCAGCTCGTCCTCCAGCCGCTCCGGGTCGGCGGCGTCGAGCTCGCGCCCCACCTCGTCGGTTTCTTCGCGCACCTTTTCCCACGCGCCCCGCGGGTCGTCCCAGTCGAAGCCCACGCGGGCCACCCGGTCCTGCACGCGAAAGGCGCGGAGCAGCGGGTCCAGCCCCGCGGGAACGTCGTCCAGCACGCTCCCCGGCGGGCCGCCGCCGCGCTCGCGCCGCTTGAGCGTGTCCCAGTCTTCCGCCGGTCCCAGGCCGTACAGGTGGGGGTGGCGGCGGCGCATCTTTTGCTCCAGCCCCGCGACCACCTGTTCCCGGGAAAACGTGCCCGTCTCCTCGCCGATCACCACCTGGAAGGCCACGTTCAGCAGCAGGTCGCCCAGCTCGCCGCGCAGCGCCTCGGCGTCGCCCGCGCCGATGGCGGCCGCCACCTCGTGGGCTTCTTCCAGCAGGTACCGGGTGAGCGACGACGGCGTTTGCGCGGCATCCCAGGGGCAGCCGGCGCGCAGGAACTTCACCAGCGCGAGCGCGCGGTCCAGTACGCCGCCCGAAGGCGTGGCGGGAAGGCTGTTTTCGGCTTGCGAGTCACTCACGATGGGCCTAGAATACGCGGCTTGTGACTGATCCGTCAACCGGGGTTTCCCGGGCCTGGGTAGAGGTGGACGAGGGCGCGCTGCGGCGCAACCTGCGACGCGTGCTGCACGCGGCGCCGGGATCGGCCGCGCTCCCCATGCTCAAGGCCAACGCCTACGGGCTGGGGATGGGCCCCGTCCTGGAGATGGTACGCCGCGAGCTTGCCGAGAGCGAGCTGTGGGCCGCCGGCGTCGCCGCCGTCGCCGAGGGCGAAGAGCTCCGGCGGCTGGGGTGGCGGGGGCGCGCCGTGGTGTTCGCCCCGGTGCCCCCCGGCGAGTACGCCCGCGCGGCCCAGGCGGACCTCACCCTCGCCCTCTCCGAGACCGCGGCCGTACGGCGCTGGGCCCAGGCCGCCCGCGCCGTGGGACGGCGGCTGGCGTTCCACACCGAGATCGACACGGGAATGGGGCGCGCCGGCTTTCCGGCGGCCGGGGCCGCGGAATGGGGCCGCGAGGTGATGGAGGCCTCCGCGGACCTTTTGGCGTGGCAAGGGTGTTTTACGCACTTCCACTCCGCCGACGAGCCGGACCTGGCGCCCACGGACGAGCAGCACGCGCGGCTGCTGGACGCGCTGGAGCGGCTGCCGGCGGTGCCTGGACGGCGGGTGATCCATTCCGCCAACAGCGCCGCCGCCGTACGCCGCGGCGGGTTCGGCGGAGACGTGGTGAGGCCCGGCATCTTCCTGTACGGGGGATCGGCGGGGCCGGGAGCCAGCCCGGAAGCGGTGGCGTCGCTGCGGGCCCGGATCGCCCTCGTGCGCCCGGTGCCGCCGGGAAGCACCTGCGGCTACGGGGCCACCTACACGGCTACCCGCGAAGAACGGTGGGGAACGGTGGCCATCGGCTACGGCGACGGGCTCCCCCGCGCGCTGGGCACGGCAGGGGGCGAGGCCATCGTCCGCGGGCGCAAGGTGCCCATCCGCGGCCGCGTGTCGATGGACATGACGGTGGTGGATCTCACCGACCTGCCCGAGGTGGAGGCGGGCGACGTGGCCACCTTCATCGGCCGCGACGGCGAGGCCGCGATCATGGTGGACGAGGTGGCGGCGCGGGCGGGGACCATCTCGTACGAGGTGCTCACCGGGTTGGGAACGCGGCTGCCGCGGGTGTACCTTCCTCCACAGGGAACGGAACCCCCCTCCGCCGCGTAGCAGGAACCCTGAAGCGCGTCGGCGGCCC
>NZ_DATBNB010000074.1 GCF_036554565.1 Longimicrobium sp.
CAGGAACACCTGCGTGATCAGCAGCCAGCCGCGCCGTCGGCCCAGGAAGGGCGGGATGTAGCGGTCCAGGATGGGCGCCCACAGGAACTTGAGGGTGTAGGGCAGCGCCAGCCAGCTCACCCGGCCCACGGTGGCCAGGTCCACGCCTTCCACCTTCATCCAGGCCTGCAGGGTCTTGCTGGTCAGGAACAGCGGCATCCCGGAGGAGAACCCCAGGACGAGCAGCGCGGCCATCTTTCGCTGTCCGAAGACGCTGAAGACGGACCGGGACGCGTGTGGCTGGTTCACGGCGATGTGGGTTCGCGGGGGCTGTGTGAGTGCCTGGGGCGCGGGGTCGCAAGTTCGGCACCAGACGCGGAAAAGCCCCGAACCGACGCCGCTCGCGCCGCCGACCGGGGCCTCACCTGCACGCACGCCACACCTGCCGCCGCGCTTCTGTCATCCCGACGGAGCGGCCACGCCGTAGATCTCGCCTCGACGCGATCCGCAGCGACCGAGGGATCCGCCACACACCGGCGGAGCCGCTCCACACGCTGCAAGCACGATCCTGTTTCTTCTCGTCCGCCGAACACACGCGACTGGATCGAAGAGAACGATCGAGCGTCCTGCCGAGTGTGTGGCGGATCCCTCAGTCGCTGCGAACTGCCGTGCACGGGCCGGTTCGGGGCGGTCGCTCCATCGGGATGACAGCAGGCGCCGACCCGCGGGCGCGCAGTCGAATTCTCCCTTTCCCCTGCGAAGCGGGGGAGAGGGCCGGGGAGAGGGGGCTATCGCGGCATGCGTCAGCAGCCGGTCGAACCCCGATCGAAGTTCCCCCTCTCTCCCGCGCCGTTTGCGGGGGAGAGGGCCGGGGAGAGGGGGCACCCGCGGCATGCGCCCGCAACCCGTCGAACCCCGACCGAAGTCCCCCCTCTCTCGGCGTAGTTTGCGTGGGGGAGGGGCCGGGGGTGGGGCCTCCCTACCGGTCCAGGCCGCTCGCCAGTTCCACCAGCCCACCCTCCGTCCCCGTCAACCACGCAACCACGGCCTGCTGCATGATGGCCTCGCCGCCCCAGGCCGCCAGCAGGTGGCGCGCGGTGGGAAGCTCGTGCGCCAGGCGCGGGTGGCTGAACAGGACTACCGTCGCGTCCGGGTGCGCCTCGGTGATCGCGCGCACCTTCTGCTGCGCCGCGGCCGAGATGCCCGGCCGGCCCTTCCACGCGCGGATGTCGGAGTACACCGCCACCAGCGGCGCGCCGTCCTCCGCGATCTCAATCCCCGCTGCGCGGAGGGACGCGGGAAATGCGTCCCGTGGATACGGAGGCCAGGGGCCACCCAGGTCGTCCTCCACCTCTTCCAGCCGCACGCGCGAGGGCAGTTCCGGCGTCCCGCGGCAGACCCGGAGCGAGCGAACGGCGATGTCCAGCGCCCAGCGCCGGTCGTCGTCCCCGCCGCAGCCGCCCTCGGGAGCGCTGGCGTACTTCTCCGCGGCGGCGGCGGTGCGGTTCAGCGCATCCTCCACCCGCTCGCGGCTCAGCCGCCCGTCACCGATCGCCGCCTGCACCTCGCGGATCACCGCCTCGGCATCCTGCGGATACAGCAGCACGTCGCAGCCGGCGGCCAGCGCCTGTACCGACGCCGTCGCCTCGCTGCCACCCTCCGTCAGCCCCTCCATGATGATGGCGTCGGTCACCACCAGCCCCGCAAAGCCGATCTCCTCGCGCAATAGGTCCACCAGGATGCGAGTCGACAACGTGGCGGGCTGCCCGCCGGGGTCGAGCGCGGGATAGGCCACGTGGGCCGTCATCACCGAGTCCACCCCCGCCCGCGAGGCCGAGCGGAAAGGAGCCAGGTCCTTTTCCAGCGCCGCGCGGTCCACGCGTACGGTGGGCTTCTCCACGTGCGAGTCGCCGACGGTGCGGCCGTGCCCGGGAAAGTGCTTGGCGCACGACAGGGCGCCGCCGCGCGCGCACCCCCGCACCCAGGCCGCCACGTGCAGCGCCACGTTGTCCGGATCGGTCCCGAACGCCCGCACGCCGATGATGGGGTTCTCGGGCTCCAGGTCCACGTCGGCCACGGGGGCGTAGATCCAGTTGACGCCCAGCGCCCGCGCCTCGCGCGCCGTCAGCTCGCCTGCGCGCTCGGTGACGGCGGCATCGTTCAGCCACCCGATGGCGGCGGCGGGGGGCAGCGGCGTGGCGCCGCGGAACTGCTGTCCGGCGCCGCGCTCCAGGTCGCTGGCGATCAGCAGGGCGTGGCGCGAGCGGCTGTGCAACTCCGACGTGAGCGCGCGCACCGCGTCCACCGGGCCGCCGAACAGGATGAACCCGCCCACGCCCATCTCCAGCCCGCGCTCGATGGCGTCGCGGTACCCGTCCCAGCCGTTCTCGCTGCTCCAGCGGACCGCCGGCAGCAGCAGCCGCGCGACGTTCAGACCCTCGTAGCTCATCGATTCCGATTCTGTCGTTGTCGTCTGGCGGGGAGGCTCCTCCCCCGGCCCCTCCCCGCACACACTGCGTGCGGAGAGGGGAGAATTCGATCGCGCTGCGACGGGCTGTGGCGCCGTCCGCGGCCGCCCCCCATCCCCA
>NZ_DATBNB010000075.1 GCF_036554565.1 Longimicrobium sp.
CGTGCGTGCAAGCGAAGCCGGGGGCTCGACGTCTCAGGATTGCGGAACGCCACCCGTCAGCGGAAGCAGCGGAGGGGCGCGTCCAGCGGCTCGTAGTCGCCGCCGATCCGGAAGTGCCACCACTCCTGGTCGTAGTTGGCGTAGCCCTCGGCGCGCATCGCCTCCACCAGGATCATCCGGTTGGCCAGCACCTGGCCGGTGGCGTTGGCGGTGTGGGCCGACTCGGAAAAGGTGTCGTACGCGGTGCCCATGTCCAGCTCGCGGCCGGTGCGCGCATCCACCAGCGTCAGGTCCACCGTCGTTCCCAGGTTGTGGCCGCTCCGCCGGGCCACGTACCCCTGCTGCAGCACCCACTGGTTCCCGCTGCGCTCCGCCCAGTTCACCATCGCCAGGGTGGCGCGGACGGGCCGGTACGCATCGTACACCTTCAGGCTCAGCCCCCGGGGGCGAAGCCGCCGCTGCACGCGGGCCAGCGCCTCGGCGGCGTTGGGCCGCATCATCGCCAGGGGCCGCTCGTAGCCGGGGAGGATGGCGCCCGTGAAGTTGTTGCGCGTGGCGTAGCGGATGTCGGTACGGATCGACGGCTCCACCCGGCGCACGTTCACCAGCGTCCCCGCGGGCAGGTCGCACTCGCCCACGTGGGCCACAGCCGGCGCGCAGCCGGTGACGAGAACGGCGGCGAGCGCCAGCCCGAAGCTGCGCATGAAGAGATTAGAAGTCATATCGGGCTCCGTCGGTGCCGAATTCAACGTGGGAAAAGATCGTCCGTGCCGCCGCGAGCTGCCCATCCTCCACGCCAGGGGGAAGGTGCACAAGCACCAGCCGTCCGGCGCCCGCCTCGCGCGCCACCTCGGCGGCCTGCTCGTTGGTGCTGTGCCCGCTCTGCTCGGTGCCGGTGGCCTCGTGCACCAGCACGTCCGCGCCGCGCGAAAGCTCGATGATGTCGTCCGATTTGGCGGTGTCGCACGAGTACGCCGCCACGCCGGGGCCGCGCGCATCTTCCACGCGCAGGCCGACCACCGGAACGCCGTGGATGCCGGGCGCCGCCGTGATCCGCCACCGCTCGTTCGCCAGCACCGGCGCGCCGGCCTCGTGCGCCACCTCGTGCCAGACGATGTCGGGCACGCCCTTCCATCCGCCGGTGTGGAATGCCTCCCACGAGCGCCGGGCCTGGTCGATGGCGGGGCGGATGCCGTAGACGGGGATGGGATCACGCCGGCCGAGCAGCCAGATCTTTTCCATGAACAGGGGAAAGCCCGACACGTGGTCCGGGTGCTCGTGCGTAACGATCATCGCCTCGATGCCGGCCGGGTCGATGCCGGCGGCCAGCAGGCGCTGCACCACGTCGCCGCCGCAGTCCACCACCACGCTGCGGCCCTGGCTCTCGAACGCCAGCATGGTGGTGGTGCGCGACGGATCGCTGACCGCCGCTCCCGTGCCGAGAAGGTGAACGACGGGCATTGGTGGCCCTGGTTCCAGGTGGGACGGGTGTGTGTGCCTGCGTGCATCATCATGCGCCGCCACGGCCCCGCGGGGCAAGCGCCGGGCCCGGCGGGCCCCGCCCCCGGCCCGGCCCCCGGCCCCCCCCTCTCCCGGCCTCTCCCCCGCAAACTGCGCGGGAGAGAGGAGAACTTATTATGAGGTTCGACTGGCTGCCTCGCATGCCGCGGGAACCCCCTCCCCCCGGCCCCCGTCCCCCGCTTCGCAGGGGAGGGGGAGACCTGAATCGCGCTTCGGCTGGCCTGACGCACCGGGCTGGCTCCCTTCCCCTGCGGCTGTTTGCGGGGGAAGGGCTGGGGATGGGGGGCGCCGGCCCGAGCACCGGGCCCCTGCCTGCCCACACCTCAATCCCGAAGTGTACTCCCTCTCCCACGCTGTTTGTGGGAGAGGGTGGCACGCGTGTCAGCGCGGCCGGGTGAGGGCCCCACGGCAGCCGAGGCCTCGGCTGCGGTGACCGCTGCCGCGCCCTGGCTTCTTTCCCTTCCGCGGCTGGATCCTTCGCCCCGCGTGGCCCGTCGTACGGGCCGGTGTGGTGCGCCTGGGGCTCAGGATGACAGGCTTCTGTGTGGTTTCGTGGCCCCGTGTACGACGAACGTAGAAGGGCGGCCTCCCCCGAAGGTGAAGCCGCCCCGTCCCTGCGCCGCAGCCCGCCCGAACTCAGCGCTTTTCCTGGTCCTCCACGAGCTTGTTGCAGGCGTGGTCGGCGTACTCGCGCGACACGGTGTAGTCGTTGGCGTACAGGCGCGCCACGTTCTCCTCGACGCTGCCCTCCGAGGGCGGGCTCACCCTGAACTTGCCCGCCGACTGGATGTACGCCAGCGAATCCTGCTTGCTGCCGGCGTGGAACGCCGAGTCCAGGTACGCCGCCTCGTGCGCCTTGACGTCGGCGTAGGCCGCGTACACCTGCGCGAACGTGTGCGGCGCCCGCACGATGTCGGGAATTCCGGCCCCGGCCTGCTGCCGCATCATCGTATCCAGCTGCGCCAGCTGCGACTGCGCCCGCTGCTGAAGCGCCTCGGTGATGCAGGCGGTGCGGCGGGCCTCCAGGCGCTTGGTGCGCTGCTCCGGCGTGATCTCGGCACGGCCGCAGGCGGCCAGCAGCAGGGCCAGGGCGGCGGGGGCGGTTCTGTACATGGCTCGGACGGTCCGTTCGGCGTAGGGCATCACAGGTGCGGCTTCAGGCGGATTCGGGAAACAGCGTCAGCTCGACGAGTTCGCAGAGCAGGTGGATCAGGGTGATGTGGCCTTCCTGGATGCGCTCCGTGGCCTGCGCGGGCACGACCAGCAGCTCGTCGCACAGCTCGCGCAGGGCGCCGCCGTCGCGGCCGGACAGCCCCAGCACCAGCATCCCCCGCTCGCGGGCCGCCCGGGCCGCGCGCAGCACGTTGCGCGAGTTGCCGCTGGTGCTGATGGCCACCAGCACGTCGCCGGCGCGGCCCATCGCCTCTACCTGCCGGCTGAAGGCGGTGTCGAACTCGTAGTCGTTGCTCCAGCAGGTGAGCGTGGGCGCATCCAGCAGGTGGTGCGCCGGAAGGCCCGGGCGATCCCGCTTGTACCGCGCCACCAGCTCCTCCACCAGGTGCATGGCATCGCACGCCGAGCCGCCGTTGCCGCACGCGTACAGCCGGTTTCCCGCGCCGAACGCCTCCGCCACCCGCCCCGCCGCCCGCGCCACGCCCGGCGCCATGTCGCGCATGGCCAGCTTCACCCGGG
>NZ_DATBNB010000076.1 GCF_036554565.1 Longimicrobium sp.
CGCCGGCGCGCGGGAAGCGCCTGCACCGTCTCCACCAGCCCCTCCACAGCCGCCGGGTTGTGCGCATAGTCCACCAGCACCCGCACCTCGCCCAGGCGCAGCAGGTTCAGGCGGCCCGGCGTCATGGACGGCGACGGGAAGAAGGAGAGCAGCCCCGCCCGGATGGTGTCGTACCGCACCCCCTGCACGTAGGCCGCAAGGATGGCGGCCAGCACGTTCTGCTGCTGGAACCGCGCGGCGCCCCCCATCATCAGCGGCACCTCGCGCTGCGTGGCGATGGGAATGCGCAGCCGCCCGCGCCGGATGACGAACTCGCCGTCCTCCACCCGCGCGCCGATGCCGCCACGCTCGATGTGGTCGTCGAACACGCGGTTCTCCCCCGGCTGCATCGTCGAGAAGAGCACGATGTCGCCCCCCGAACGGTCGCGCATCCGGTAGACCAGCGGGTCGTCGGCGTTCAGCACCGCGTGCCCCTCGCGCTTCACCACCGCGGGGACCACGGACTTGACCTCCGCCAGCTGCTCCACGGTGTTGATGCCGCGCAGCCCCAGGTGGTCGGCCGCCACGTTCAGCACCACGCCCACGTCGCACTCGTCGAACCCCAGCCCGGCCCGGATCACCCCGCCGCGCGCCGTTTCCAGCACGGCCACTTCCACCGTGGGGTTGGAGAGGATGATGTTGGCGCTGAAGGGCCCCGTCATGTCGCCCTCCATCACCAGCCGGTTCTGCAGGTACACGCCGTCCGTGGTCGTGAACCCCACCGTCTTTCCCGTCTGCCGGAACAGGTGGGCCGTCAGCCGCGTGGTCGTCGTCTTTCCGTTCGTCCCCGTGATGGCGACGACGGGAATGGTGTACGGCGACCCCGGCGGATACAGCATGTCGATGATGGGCGCGCCCACGTTGCGCGGCTGGCCCTCCGACGGGTGCGAGTGCATCCGCAGCCCCGGCGCGGCGTTCACCTCGATGATCACCGCGCGGTTCTCGCGGAAGGGCACCGTGATGTCGGGCGAGAGCACGTCGATCCCCGCGATGTCGAGCCCCACGATCCCCGCCGCCATCTCGCAGGCGGTCACGTTGTCCGGGTGCACCTCGTCCGTCCGGTCGATAGACGTGCCCCCGGTCGACAGGTTCGCCGTCGCCCGCAGGTACACCCGCTCGCCCGGCGCCGGCACGTCCTGCTGCGTGCGGGCGGACGAGGCCAGGTACGCGTCCGTGGCCGCGTCGTCGGGGAGCTGCGTCAGCGTGCGCGAGTGCCCCCGGCCGCGGCGCGGGTCCTGGTTGGCGATGCGGATCAGCTCGGCGATGGTGTGCTGTCCATCCCCCACCACGTGGGCGGGCACGCGCTCGGCCACGGCCGCCACCTTGCCGTCCACCACCAGCACCCGGTAGTCGCTGCCGGTGACGTACTGCTCGATGACCACCTTGCGCGAGAACTTGGCGGCCACCTCGAAGGCGGCCCGCACCCCGTCGTCGTCGTCGATGCGGCCGGAGATGCCCCGCCCGTGGCTGGCGTCCAGCGGCTTCAGCAGCACCGGCCAGCCGATCTCGTGCGCCACTTCCACCGCCCGCTCCAGCGTGGTGGCCACGCTCCCCTCCGGCACCGGCAGGCCAATGGCGCCCAGCACCCGGCGCGTGTCGTCCTTGTCCTGGGCGATCTCCACCCCGATGGCGCTGGTGTAGTCGCTCATCGCCGCCTGCACCCGCCGCAGGTTCACCCCCAGCCCCAGCTGCACCAGCGAGTGGCTGTTCAGCCGGCGCACGGGAATGCCCCGCCGCCGCGCCTCTTCGACGATGGCGGCGGTGGACGGGCCCAGCCGCACGCTTTCCAGCAGGTCGTGAAGGTCTTCGACGGCGTATTTGATGTCGTAGGGCTCGCCCTTCATGCAGGCCTTGACCAGGCGCACGGCCTGGCGCACGGCCTCGAGCCCCACGTCTTCCTCCTCGTACGCCACGATCAGCCACCAGACGCCCGGATCGCCGCTTTCCACCACCCGGCCGAACGACACGTCGGTGCCCGCCAGCGTCTGCAGCTCCAGGGCGACGTGCTCCAGCACGTGGGGCAGGTGCGTGCCCTCGCGCAGCCGCTCGATGAAGCCGCCCTCGGTGCCGCGCGAGCACGGGTGCTCGTACAGCGTGGGCATCAGCTCCAGCAGCTGCTCGTTGAAGCCGGGGATGGCGGTGGTGGGCACGTCCTCGAGCGCGCCCAGCCGCAGGTCGCACGCGATGACGGGCGCCAGCCGCCAGAAGTTGGGGCCGCGCACGGCGCGCAGGCGGCTGACCCGCAGCTCTTCCGGGTCGAACTCGCGCGGGGGCGCCGGGGCCTCCGTCAGGGCCTGGGACATGTTCCGGTGGTGTTGGTCGTCGGGGAACGGGGGCCGGAGGGCCCCCGCATTCAGGTGTGGATGCGGCGCGTGTGCTCCCACGCCTGCGCCTGCAGGGGAGCGCCGCCGCGCGCGGGCTCGCTCTCGGGCCGGGCGCGGCGCTCGCAGCAGTCGATTCGGCGCGTGTACGCGCGCGGCTCCGGCGTGGCGCCCACGGGCTCGGGCGCGCGCTGCACTTCGGGGGTCATGGCCAGCATGCTCTGCCTTCCCTTTCCGTTTTCCGAACCGCGCCTCCGTACGGCGCGTACAGGGGCAAGGAGCAGAAAGCATACCATTCGCCAAGTCTGGCGCGGGGCCCTTTCCGCCGTGCTACGCAAGGGTTTGAGGGTCGCGCGCGTGCCAAACGGAGCCGCTCCCCTTACATTGGCCTCCATTGGTCCGGCACCCGGAAACAACACCTGCACGAGCCTGCTGTCGTACATGAGCGAACAGACCTCGACGTCCGCCCGCGCGGTGACGGTGGACGAGCTTTGCGAACACCTGTCGGCCCTGCGCCGCCCCGACGGCGAGGCGCTGTGCCGCTTCGCCCGCCTGTTCTTCGCCAAGGTGCCGCGCCAGCTGCTGGAAGAGCGCGGCACCGCCCAGCTGGCGGCGCTCACGCTGGGCGCCTGGGAGTTCCTGCGCGGCGCCCGGCCGGACCAGGTGAACGTGCAGGTGGTGGACCCCGAGGACGAGGGGTGGAGCGCCCCCGTCACCGTCATCCGGGCCGAGGTGGGCGACCGCCCCTTCATCGTCGACACGGTGCGCGAGTACCTGGCCGCCGAGGGGCTGCACATCCACCAGTACGTGTACCCCGTGATCCCCGTGCGCCGCGGCCCGGCGGGGGAGATCGTGGCCGTGGGCGACGAGGCGGGCGAGGGCGCGTCGCTCGAGGCGCTGACCCACTGCGAGGTGGCGCGGGTGACGGACCCGACCCAGCGCACCGGCGTGGCCGAGGGCATCCGCCAGCGCCTGGCCGACGTGGTAGACGCCACCAGCGACTTCCCGGCGATGACGCGGGTGCTGGAGCACGAGGCCAAGGTCGTGGAGGAGTACGCCGCGCGCTTTCCCGACCGGGCGGCCGAGTTCGCGGAGGAGGCCGAGTTCCTCCGCTGGCTGGGGCTGGGCAACTTCGTGTTCCTGGGCTTCCGCGAGTACGCCATCGAGGGGGAGGGCGACGCGGCCTCGGTCGCGGTGCGCGACGGCTCGGGGCTGGGCATTCTGCGCGACCCGTCGTCGTCGTCGTACGCCGCCCCGGTGCGGGTGAGCGCCATGCCCGCGGGGCTGCGCGAGCGGCTGCTGGGCGGGCCCACGCTGATGGTGGCCAAGAGCACCGCCGAGTCCACGGTGCACCGCCGCGCGCGGATGGACTACGTGGGGGTGAAGGTGCTGGACGAGGCGGGGCGCGTGCGGGGCGAGCGGCGCTTCCTGGGGCTGTTCACGTCGCAGGCGTACGGCAGCACCGTCGCCGAGGTGCCGCTGCTGCGCGGCAAGCTCGACCGGCTGCTGGCCGCCTCGGGCTCGCGCCCGGGCGGGCACGACTACAAGGAGATCGTTTCCATCGTCGACGCGCTCCCCAAGGACGAGCTCTTCGAGGCGACGGAAGAGGAGCTTCGCGCACAGGTGCAGGCGTCGCTGGCGGCGCTGTTCACCGAGGGCGTGCGGGTGGTAATGCGCGCCAACCCGGTGCGCGACGAGGCGGCGGTGCTGGTGATCCTGCCCGGCGGCCGCTTCAGCGCCGAGGTGCGGCGCGCCATCGGGCAGCTGCTGGCCGACCGGCTGGGCGGACAGGTGGTGAACCACTACCTGCGCATGGCGGCGGGCGACCAGGCCCGCATCCACTACTACCTGACCACCGCCCCCGGGGCCGCGCTCCCCGACCCCCGCGAGCTGGAGCGCGAGGTGGCCGGGCTGCTGCGCTCGTGGCAGGAGCTGCTGAACGATGCCCTGCGGGGCGCCGGGGTCGACGAGGCCGATGCCGAGGCGCTGACCGGCACCTACGGGGCGGCGGTCAGCCCCGAGTACCGCGCGGCCAACAGCCCGCACACGGCGCTTCACGACGTGCTGCACCTGGAGGAGTTGCGCCGGCGGGGCGAACCGGTGGCGCTGCAGCTTCGCCAGCCGCTCCCCGGCGAGCCGGCGCCGCAGGGCTCGTCCATCCTCAAGCTGTACCTTTCCGGCGAGCGGCTGGTGCTTTCGGACTTCATGCCCATCCTGGAGGAT
>NZ_DATBNB010000077.1 GCF_036554565.1 Longimicrobium sp.
CGCGTCGCCCTCGTACAGGCCGGTGGGCCCGGTGGCGCCCGCGGGCGGATGGCCGGGGTCGATCACGATCCGGCGTCCGCGCAGGGGATTGGCCGGATCGATGGCCGGCGGCCGGCGCACGCGGACCACCAGCGTTCCATCGCCCTCGTACCACGCCTTGTAACCCCACGGCGCGCTCGCCAGCTGCAGCGCGTACTGCGTGGATGCCCCCGCCGCCGTGGTGGTGGCGCCGCGATACCACGCATCCGCCGGGGCCTCGCTGCGCGCCTGCGCGCTGCCGGCGCCGTAGACGGTGATCGTCGCACCCGTTTCCGAAGTTTCCACCAGGAACGGCCGCCCGCGCGCCGCCACCCTCACGTCCAGGTTCTGCCCTGAGCGAATGACGCGCGCGGCCTGGATCGGCGTGGCGTCCGGCGGCGTGGCCGTCGTATCCGCGAGGCCGATGTTCTCCGCATCCACCCACGCCTCGGTCGCCCCGTCCAGCTGCACGCGGTACTGGTTGCCCCGCCGCTCCAGCACGCTCAGCCGTGCGCCGCGCGGAAAGAACCAGCGATAGGTGCCCGTTGGCGTCGGGCGGGCGTAGACGGCGTCGCTGCCGGTGGCCAGCGTGTCGGCGCCGCCGGTGACGGTGCCCAGGCGCGCGCGGGTGTACACGGCGTTCTGCGACGGTGTTGCGGGCGTGGCCCCGCCGCCGCCCCCGGACGGCCGCGCGTAGGCCACCTGCTCGCTGTCTTCCTGCCCGTCGGCCATCGCGCGCAGACGCCACACGCCATCGCTGGGCGTCGGTAGATAGCCGATGAAGGCGCCGTTGCGAGCCACGGGAACGGGCGTGCCGTTGATCGACAGCGCCACGCCGCCCCGGCCGACGGAGCCGTAGATGAAGGTGGAGTCCACCCGCGGACGGCCCTGGTCGGGTGTGGGGTGGATCACGCGGATGTCCAGCGCGCCGTTCGCCTCCGGGATGGCAGGCAGCGCCGGGCTGATCGGCTGGTATTCCAGCGCGCGCGGGGCGGCGGGTCTCGCCGGCGTGGGGTCGGGCCGGGGATCGGGAGAGGGGCCGGTCGCCGGGGCGCTGGGGGTGCAAGCGGCCAGCAGCGCGGCAAGCGCCAGGGGCGCGTAGATGCGATCCATCACGGCAGTATCGGGACGGTTGTGAAACGCGGGGGAGCAGCCACTCCCCCGCGCGTTTCATCTCACCCGGCCTCTACTGCAATCTGCGGGCAACCCGATCTGGCGCGCGTTGCTACGGGTTCATCTTCCCCGGAGCGTCACGGCATAGCATGAGGGCTCTCGCAGCGATTCCGCGGCGAACGCGAAGATCGACCGTAGCGTTTCCGGCGTAAGTTGAGGATACGACTCGAGGATTTCAGCCGAGGTCCATCCTGCTGCGAAGAGCCCCAGCAGGAACTCTACTCCCAGCCGGCTATTCCGAACGACGGGCTTTCCCGCCAGGACAGCTGGATCCCAATGGATGTGCTCGCGCCAGTCGATTTGCCGCATGGCGATCCCGCTCAGAGATGGAACCCACCCTTGAAGAGCTGCGGCACGGCCACGATCACGCCGAAGCGAATCAGGCGGCCGAGTGAGCCGAGGACGATGAACCAGGCGAGGTTCATCCGCGCGGCGCCGGCCGCTACGCTCATGATGTAGAACGGCGGGAGCCCCACGCTGGCGCTGGCGAACACGAGCGCGCCGCCCATTCGGGGGTGCTGCTCCATGTGGCTGTTCACCTTTTCCATCGCCACCTTCCAGCGCGTCCCCGGCAGCTTCAGCACGCCCATCCCCATGTAGTACATCGCCGTTTTGCCCAGCATCTGCCCCGCGGTCGCCGCCACGATCAGCGGCACCACGAACGCGGACGGGGCCAGCGCCGAGGCGCCCAGCAGGTAGATCTCGATATTCACCACCGGCACCAGCGCACTGAGCAGCGCCACGCCGAATGTCGTCAGCCAAACAGTGAGCAGCGACATCCGCTAGCGCGCCGCCGCCGACGCGCGGACGCGGACCGTGCGCTCCAACTCGTCCCTGGACTGCAGCACCTTGCGTCGGATGTCAATCGGCAGGCCGGGGTTCTCGGCCAGGAAGCGGTCGACGATCGCCAGGGCTTCGGGGCTGTCGTGCCCGCCGACGAAGGCGCTGATCCACCGAGGAAGGAAGAAGATGCGCCGGTTGTCGCGAACCCATTCCAGGCGGTCCAGCGACGGACGCAGGTACTGGAGCGTGAGCGCGGAATGCAGGGGCGTGTTGAACGGGCCGGTGGCCGCGGTCACCCACTCCTCGTTCAGCCGCGGATCGTCCAGGAATCGCGCGAAGTACGCGGCCTTGGCTGGGGCCGTGGGGATGCCCGCCGCGGCGATGAACGCGCGGCGCGGGCTTTCGGGCGTGGTGTCGCGCGCGGCTTCGGCGTCGATCAGCGCCTGCGGCCGTGGCTCTCCCAGGGCGATCAGCCGCTCGACCATCGACCAGCGCGTCGGCTGCTTGATCGCGGCGCCCTCGAATTTGCGGGTCTCCGCCAGGAATTCCAGCAGCAGCCCGCGCGCCTGCGCCGTCCGGGCGGTGCCACCGAGCATGTCGAGGCTGGCCTTGCGCGCGCCGTAGGTCAGCGACCCGTCCTCGGAGCGCGCAAGGAGCAGCCGCTCCCAGTCGCCCATCAGCGGCGCGGCGCGATCCTCCGGCAGAT
>NZ_DATBNB010000078.1 GCF_036554565.1 Longimicrobium sp.
CGCTCCGCTCAGGATGACGTCCCTGCCATTCGGAGTACCTCGCGTTCTGCTAGTCCCTAGTCCCTAGTCCCTGGCCGTTCAGCTCTGCTGATGCGCCCGCCCGGACTGCACCAGGCGCTGGCGCGCGGTGTTGCCGGGGACGGCGATGTGCGTCGCCGGATCGTACTCCTTGCCCACCGCCGGGCTGCCCTGCGGCACCCACACCTGCGTGACCGTGTAGCTGTAGCCCTGCGGGATGTAGCGCACGTAGTAGCCGTCCGGGTGCAGCGACCAGCGTCCACTGGGCACCTCGCGGCTGCCGGGGCCGATACCCACCGCGCCCGCCAGCACCGCGACGCGCTCCATCTCTGCGAAGCTGGCGCCCGGGTCCGTCACCATCTGACGAAGCTGGTTCTCGGCTTCCACGATCTGGCGCAGCGGGCCGGGAACGCGGTTCATCAGCGCGCCCATCTCGTCGCCCGGAACCAGGTCCAGCGCGCTGCGGTTCAGGCGCGTGAGCTGGGCCGGCGTCAGCAGGCGGGCGGCGGTGGCCTTGTGCTCGGGCGACAGATCCTCGAACTTCGCCCGCGCGATGATGGCCCACAGGAGCGTCTGGATCTTGCTCTGCTCGATCTCCGGGTGGTTCACCGAGTTGCGCAGGATGGTGGTCACCGCATCCTCGGCCGGGCCAGCCGTGGGCGCGAACAGGTAGCCGTCGCCGCCGCCGGGGCCGTGGGTGCCGGCTTTCAGGCAGTAGCTCTGGGTGTGCATCTCCCAGTAGCCGGGCTGCAGCACGAACCCGCCGTTGGGCGTGCGCTGAAGCTGCAGCATGGAGCGCTTGCTCTCGCGCGGCGTGAAATTGTCGAGCGAGTCCACCGCCCAGCGCGCATGCTCCAGGCTGGTGGTGATGGGATGATCGCCGCCTACCAGCTGGTCCAGGCTCAGCCGGCCGCCGGTGACGCGCCCGACGGCGCCGCGAAGCCGGCCACCGATCTGCGCCGACGCCGACTCGGCGTACGTTGCGCCCATCATCACCGCAAGCGCGGCGACAGTGGCGAATCTGCGGGTGATGGATGTGTTCATTGCAAGTTCAGTCCTGCTGGTGGGATTGGCCGCGGCGGGGAGGGGTGGTTTTGCCGCGACACAATTGTAGCAGCCCACCCTTCCGAACGCCAGAACTTTTTTGCCGCATCTCCACTGCTACAAACGTGATACGCAACGGCTGGGCGTACGATGTTTGTGGCGGCGCGAGTGGTTACGACGAAGATCGCGGCGTTGTTTCGGCGCCGGGATGGGTCGGTTGACCCACCCGGGCCGGCTAGCGGTGCGCCGAGCGCCGCAGGCGGTCGCGGATGCCGGCCCAGGCGGGGTCGTCCGGGACGGCGTCCACCAGGATGGCGTGGCAGCCGGCGTCGTCCAGCTCGTGCAGTGCGGCGTACAGACGGCTGGCGAATCCGGCGGGATCCCCCGGCATGCGGATGACGGGCGCGATCCGCGGATCAGCCTCGTGGAGGAGCAAGCCGCCGATGCGCCTGCCCCCATCCACCTCGCCCGCCGCTGCTTCGATCGCACGGTCCCGCTCCTCGCGCGGGATGATCCGCACGGTGGCGCGTGGGGCGTAGTGCCGGTCCATCATCCCGGGGGATGGGCGGGCGGCTTCGGCGTGGGGGTCGGCGGAGGGGAGCGCGACCTCGCCGATCACCGCGCGCAGGTCGTCGATCGACACCGTGCCCGGGCGCAGCAGCGTGGGGCGCGGGCCCGCCAGGCTGATCACCGTCGACTCGATGCCCACGGGGCAGGGCCCGCCGTCCACGATCACATCCACGCGGTCTCCAAGGCCCTGGAGCACGTGGGCGGCGGTCGTCGGCGAGACCTGCGTCGACAGGTTGGCGCTGGGCGCGGCCACGGGAATGCCGGCGGCTCGCAGGAGCGCGTGTGCGACCGGGTGCGCAGGGACACGGAGCGCTACGCTCGGCAGCCCGGCGGTGACGGCATCGGGCACGGCATCGTCCTTGGGGAGGACGAGGGTGAGGGGGCCCGGCCAGAAGGCATCCGCCAGAAGCTGTGCCTCGGCGGGCCAGTGCGATGCGAGCCGGCGGGCCGCGTCCGCGTCTGCCACGTGGACGATCAGCGGGTTGTAGCCAGGGCGTCCCTTGGCGGCAAAGATGCGGGCGACGGCCTCCGGATCGAGCGCGTGGGCCCCCAGCCCGTAGACGGTTTCGGTGGGGAACGCCACGAG
>NZ_DATBNB010000079.1 GCF_036554565.1 Longimicrobium sp.
ACTGCATGCGCAGCCCGGTGCGCGGGGCCGGCCGAAGCGCAATCGAATTCTCCCCTCTCCGCATGCGCAGCATGCGGGGAGGGGCCGGGGGAGGGGCCCGCCGCGGCATGCGCCAGTGCCTGTCGAAATGCCCCACACATCCCGCCGCGACGACGCCGAGGCTCAGGCATCCGTGCCGCTGTCGCGCCCAAGCTGAGAAGTGGCGCAGGCTAGATCCTTCAGCCCGCGACGGATGGTTTACGGGCCGGTTCGGCGCGCCTGGGCCTCAGGATGACAGGGTTGTGGTGGCGCCGCCCCGACCGAAGCGCACCACACTGGCACCCTTCCCCCGCGCAGTTTGCGGGGGAAGGGCTGGGGATGGGGGGCGCCCGAGGCATGCACAGCCGTTCTCCAACCACTCCCGACTCGGTGACGCGTCAGTTGTGTCGAGGGTGGGGCGCCCGATTCGTCCAGCGTCTGAACCAATCCCCCATCCTCCCGTGAGTACGCCCCGGCACGATACTTCCTGCGGGCGCGCCCGAACTCTCAGCGAACGAATCACAGGACGGCGATGGCTTCTGCGACCCTGCTACACGACGTAAACCTGATCCTGACGGCCGAGCACCCGGACCCGTTCCGCGTGCTGGGCATGCACACCGTGTCCATCGGCGGCGAGCTGCGCCTGGTGGTGCGCGCCTTCCTTCCCGGCGCCACGTCCGCCATCCTGGCCGACGAGGACGGCAAGGACGTCGCGCCGATGGAATGCGGGCACCCCGATGGCTTCTTCGAGGCCCTGCTGCCGCGCGGCACCTCCAGCTTCCGCTACCGCCTGCGCGTCGTCTGGCCGGGGGTGGACGAGCCGGTGGAGCTGGCGGACCCGTTCTCGTACCCACCGCTGGTCAGCGACTTCGACCTGTACCTGATCAGCGAAGGCACCCACCTGCGCCTGTGGGAGGTGCTGGGCGCGAAGACCATGGAGGTGGACGGGGTGCCCGGCGTGCGCTTCAGCGTGTGGGCGCCGGCCGCCAAGCGCGTGAGCGTGGTGGGCGACTTCAACCTGTGGGACGGCCGCCGCCACCCCATGCGCCGGCATCCCGCGCAGGGTGTGTGGGAAATCTTCATTCCCGGCCTCCCCGAGGGAACGGCGTACAAGTACGAGATCCTTCCGCACCAAGGCCCCGCGTTCCTGAAGGCCGACCCGCTGGCGTTCAGCGCCGAGTTGCGGCCGGAAACCTCGTCCGTCGTCGCCGACCTGTCGAAGTACGAGTGGGGCGACGCCGAGTGGATGCAGAAGCGCCGCGAGTGGGACTGGTGCGCGGCGCCCGTGTCCGTTTACGAGCTGCACCCCGGCTCGTGGCGGCGCAGGCCGGAGGAGGACGACCGGCCCCTGACGTGGCGCGAGATGGCCGCCGAGCTGCCGGACTACCTTTGCGAGATGGGCTTCACCCACGTGGAGTTCCTTCCCGTGATGGAGCATCCCTACGACCCGTCGTGGGGATACCAGGTGACGGGCTACTTCGCCCCCACCAGCCGCTTCGGCGGGCCCGACGACTTCCGCTTCCTGGTCGACACGCTTCACCAGCGCGGCATTGGCGTGATCCTGGACTGGGTGCCCGCGCACTTTCCCAAGGACGCCCACGCCCTGCGCCGCTTCGACGGCACGGCGCTGTACGAGCATGCCGACCCGCGCCAGGGCGAGCACCCGGAGTGGGGCACGCAGGTGTTCAACTTCGGGCGCAACGAGGTGCGCACCTTCCTGGTGAGCAACGCGCTCTTCTGGCTGGACGAATACCACGCCGACGGCCTGCGGGTGGATGCCGTGGCGTCGATGCTGTACCTGGACTACTCGCGTGGCCCGGGGCAGTGGGTGCCCAACAAGTACGGCGGGCGCGAGAACATCGAGGCCGTGGAGTTCCTGCAGCAGCTGAACACCACCGTGCGCGACCGCTATCCCGGCACGCTGATGATCGCCGAGGAAAGCACGGCCTGGCCCGGCGTCACGCAGCCGGCGCACCTGGGCGGGCTGGGATTCCACCTGAAGTGGAACATGGGGTGGATGCACGACAACCTTCGCTTCATGAGCGAGCAGTCCATCCACCGGAAGTACCACTTCAACCTGCTGACCTTTTCGCTGATGTACGCGTTCAGCGAAAAGTATGTGCTGCCGCTGAGCCACGACGAGGTGGTGCACCTGAAGGGCTCGCTGATCGGCAAGATGCCGGGCGACGCGTGGCAGAAGGCGGCCAACCTGCGGCTGATGCTGGGGATGATGTGGGGCCATCCCGGCAAGAAGCTGCTGTTCATGGGCGGCGAGATCGGCCAGGTGGGCGAGTGGAACGAGAACCGCTCGCTGGACTGGCACCTGCTGGGCGATCCGCTGCACGCCGGCATCCAGCGGTGGATGAAGGACCTGAACGCCGCCTACCAGCGCGAGCCCGCGTTCTGGGAAACGGACTTCAGCCACGAGGGATTCGAGTGGATCGACTTCCGCGACGTGGAGCAGACCGTCCTCTCGTTCATCCGCCGCGCGACCACGTCGGGGCAGGAGCTGGTGTTCGTCTGCAACTTCACCCCGGTGATCCGGCAGCAGTACCACGTGGGCGTGCCGCGCGCCGGCCGCTACCGCGAGGTGCTGAACAGCGACGCGGCGGCGTACGGCGGCAGCAACGTGGGGAACAGCGGCTGGGTAGAGACGGTTCCGCTGGCGGTGCACGGCCGCGGGCAGTCGCTGCCATTGACGTTGCCGCCTCTTGGCATTCTCATTTTGCAACGCGAAGACTGATGCGGGCGGATTCCTTTCCGCCCGCCTGAACCCATCTGGAAGATCATGGCCAAGAAGAGCGGGACCAGCTCCATTCCCCAGGACGACGTCGGCGACGGGCCGGGCACCACGCGCGGCCGCAGCCGGGCAGCCGATGCAGCCGCCGAGGCGATGGCCCCCGGCGGCGCGAGGCCGGCGCGCGGCGGCAAGGCGCCCGGCACCGGCGTAGCCGTAGGCGACCAGCCGGCGTCGGTCACCCGCACCCGCGCCCCGAAGGCAGGGGCGGCCGTCGCCAAGTCCCCGACGAAGCCGGCGGCGAAGACCGCCGCGAAGCCGGCCAGCAAGCCCGCTTCCAAGACCGGCAAGAAGCGCGAGACGTTCGACGAGACCGTGGCCCGGCGCAAGCAGCAGAAGGAGATCGACCAGCTGCAGGCCGACCTCCGCGCCTTCGCCATCGCCCGGCCGGGCGGGTGGAACCACGAGGACTGGCTGGGCTTCCTGGATTCGCTCCGCCAGAAGGGGCACGACCTTTCGGCGCCGGAGGAGATCGGCTCGCGGCTTGAGCGCGAGCGGCTGGGCGTGGTGCTGAGCGGCATCCAGGGACTCGGGCCCAAGCGGGTGGATGCGCTGGTCGAGCGGTTCCACACGCTGTACAGCGCCCGCCACGCCAGCGTGGAGGAGTTCGCCGGCGCCGGGCTCCCGCGGGCGGATGCGGAGCGCGTGCTGCGGGAACTGCAGGAGCGCTACCCCTGAGCACCGGCCTGGTCTGAAGGCCGGCACCACGCGGAGCCGCGGGAGATCCTTTCCCGCGGCTCCGTCGTTTTCCCCCTCGGCCTTGTTCTCGCATGGGCCCGCGGACGCTTGCGCACGCTTCTGCCTCCATCCAGCTTCCGTTCATGCATCCGGACCGACAACTTCTCCCGTACCCATCTGTGAGCGATCCCGCGCCCGGGCGTCCACGGCCCGGCTCCGCATCCGCCGATGACGCGGACCTGGCCCTGGTGCGCGCCATGGCCGCGGGCGACGAGCGCGCGCTGGGGCTGCTGTACGATCGCTGGCAGCCGCTGCTGCACTCGCTGATCTTTCACATCGTCGGCGATGCGGGCGATGCTGAAGAGGTGCTGGAGGACGCGCTCTGGCAGGCGTGGCGGCAGGCGGGCACGTACGACGAGTCGCGCGGCAGCGTGCGCACCTGGCTGACGACCATCGCCCGCAGCCGGGCGCTGGACCGGGTGCGCGTGCGCCGGGCCGCGCGGCAGGAGATTTCGCTGGACGATGCCCCGGCCTCCGCGGAGTTCGTGCTGGCGGGCGGCGGCCCAGCCGAGGCGGCGGAAGCCGCGGACCTGAGGGCGCGGGTGGAGGAGGCGCTGGCCGCACTTCCGCCGGACCAGCGCGAGACGGTGGAGTTGGCCTACTTTCGCGGGCTGAGCCAGACGGAGATCGCGGAGGCCACGGGCCAGCCGCTGGGTACCGTAAAAACGCGGGCCCGGCTGGCGCTTCAGAAGCTGAGAACGGCGCTGTCGAGCCTTCGGGAGGAGGCGCCATGACGATAGAACTGACGCACGACGAAGCTCGCGAGGCGCTGGGCGCGGAGGCGCTGGGTGCGCTCGACGGCGCCGAGCGCGAGCGGGTGCTGGCCCACGTGGCCGAGTGCGACGCCTGCCGCGCGGAGCTGGACGCGTTGCGCGAGGCGGCGTCGCTGGTGGCGCACGCCGCTCCCCATCGCCCGCTGGCCCCCGCCCGCGCCGCGGACCTCCGCTCGCGCCTGCTGGCCAGGGCGGCGGCGGATGGCGCCTCGCAGGACGACGTGACCATCGAGGCGCCGCCGGTGCCGCGCCCGGTGGTTTCCGATGCGCAGGTCGATGCGGGGCCGGCGCGGCCTGCTCCGTCCCGGCCCGACGTGATTCCCATCACCTCCGCTCGCCGGGGCCGCGGGGCGATGGCGGGGTGGCTTGCCGCAGCCGCGTCTCTGCTGCTGCTGATCGCCGCCGGCGTGTACGCGTCCGGACTGCGGCGGCAGGTGGATGCGCTGCAGGCCCGGGCGACGCGGCTCGAGGCGGAGCGCACGCGGCTGGCGGAGCGCGTTCAGCAGGGCGAGGCGACCGTCGCGTCGCTTTCCGGGCCGGCGGTGAAGGTGATCGAGATGGCGGCGGCGCGGCCGGCGGACCCCACAGGCCGCATGTTCTGGGATATCAGGACGGCGCGCTGGACCTTCTTCGCCCACAACCTTCCCGCTACACGGCCGGGCCGCGAGTACCAGCTGTGGCTGGTGACGGCGGATCGCAAGATCAGCGCGGGCACCTTCCGCCCCGGGCCGCGCGGCAGCGCAGTCGTG
>NZ_DATBNB010000080.1 GCF_036554565.1 Longimicrobium sp.
CGCACTACCGCGAAAAGGGGACGGATTCGCAGCGCGGCGACGGCGTGTTCACCGAGTCGCTGGACGCACTGCGGGCGCTGAACGCGCTGGGCTACGGGCAGGAGGGGACGGGGCTGCAGCTGGACCTGGTCACCAACCCGGTCGGCACCTTTCTGCCGGGCGACCAGACGGGGCTGGAGGCGGAGTGGAAGCGGCAGATGGAGCGGCTGTACGGCATTCGCTTCACCCGGCTGTACACCATCACCAACATGCCCATCAGCCGCTACCTGGAGTTCCTGGCGGAGAGCGGACGGCTGAACGAGTACATGGAGCGGCTGGTGACGGCTTTCAACCCCGCCGCGGCCGCGGGAGTGATGTGCCGCAACACGCTTTCGGTGGGATGGGATGGCGTGCTGTACGACTGCGACTTCAACCAGATGCTGGGGCTTCCGGTGGACCCGCGCGGGCCGCGGACCATCTTCGACTTCGATCTGGATGCGCTGAGCCGGCGCGACATCGTGCTGGGGCCGCACTGCTTCGGCTGCACGGCGGGCGCGGGCTCCAGCTGCGGGGGCGCCACGGCGTGACGGGCGCGTGGTACGGCGGATGCGAGACGGCGGCCCGGACCGTCAACCCGAAGCACGAAACCCGAATCCCGAGATGCCGATGTCCAGGCTACGCAACCTGCCCGTCTGCCTGCTGACCGCCCTTGCCCTGGCCGCCTGCGACGGCGCGGGCGAGCACAACGTCCCCGACGAGGCCGAGCAGACCACCAACACCGCCGATTCGGCCGCAGCGGGCACCGCCGTCCCGGGTGTCCTGCCGCCCGAGGGCACCGTGAACCCGGCGGCGCCCTCCGGCCCCGGCACGTCGCCGACTGCGGGGGATTCCACCACGCAGGTGCCCAACGCCGTCGGCCAGCCCGTGCAGAGCGGCGCGACGGGCCCGGTGCCCGCGCAGGGCGACACCGGCCGCACGCCCTGAGCCTCGATCAGACGATGAGGGTGCCGCCGTGGGGCAGGACGTGCAGGTCCCCCGGCGGCAGCCCGGAGTCTTTCCACGCGGCTCGCAGGCGGACGGGCGGCTCCAGCGGGTCCTCGTCCGTCAGGCGGAAGGTGCCCCAGTGCATGGGGACGAACGCGCCCCGCCCGCCCAGGTCGCCGTAGGCGCGCACCGCCTCGTCGGGGTTCATGTGTGCCGGCGCCATGAACCAGCGCGGATCGTACGCGCCGATGGGCATCATCACGGCGTCGAACGGGCCCAGCCGCCGGCCGATCTCGCCGTATCCTTGGAAGTATCCGCTGTCCCCGCCAAAATAGACGCCGCGCCCCGACACGGTCCGCAACGCGAACGATCCCCAGAGCCGGTCGTTGAACTCGCGCAGCCCGCGCCGCGTCCAGTGCTGGGCCGGCGCGCAGGTGATGGACAGCGGCCCGCCCGCCGCGGGCAATTCCACCGTATCCCACCAGTCCACGTCATGCACGTTCCTCGTGATGCCGCGCGCGACCAGCCACGTCGCGTGCCCCAGCGGCGCGATCCACGTCAGCGCATCATCGTGCGTCGCGTGAAGCTCGCGGACCGTCGGCTCGTCGAGGTGATCGTAATGGTCGTGCGAGAGCAGGACGGCGTCGATGGGCGGCAGATCGCTGAGTGCGAGGCCGGGCGGGGTGAAGCGCTTCGGGCCCATCCACGACAACGGCGAGGCCCGCTGGCTGAAGTGCGGATCGGTGAGCAGGTTCAGCCCGCCGATCTGCAGCAGAAAGCTGGCGTGTCCAATCCAGGTGATGCGAATCTCGTCCGCCGCCGCCCGCGGCCGCGCGATGTCGGGCGCCGCGCGCGGCAGGTCTGACGGCTGCGGATTCGGCGGCTGCTTGGACCACATCCGCTCCCACTGCCACCGCAGCACGCCGCCGCCGGCCCGCTGGTCCGCCACCTCCAGCGGCCAGGGAATCCGGAACCGCCCATCCGGTCCGTGGTGCGCGGGTCTCGCGCGAGAAGTTTCGGTCATCGATTCTGATCGTTTGCCGCCCGACGGACGGAGCGGACGCGCCGGATTCCCGTTTGGTGATTGGCAAAAATCCCACCGGTGGCGCGTTCGCCCCGCTTGTTGCCCCTGAGCGTTGTGTCTAGCTTCAGAATCGTGGGCGACGAATCTCCCGTCGCCCTGCGGCTTCACCCCAGCGATCCAGAGGCTCATGGTTGACTACGATCGCAGCTACCGGATCGATGCCGCGCCGGCTGCAAGCGCCGGCTCAACGGCCCGCACGCGGCCCGCCGCGGTGGAGGGGCCGCCGCCGAGCCGCGCCGCCCTCCAGGACATGGCACGGCGATTCGACGAACTCGCCGCGAAGTGGCGGGAGGACACCGAGTTCGATTCCGCGCCGACGACGATCTATCAGCACCCGGCCTACTTGGAGATCGTCAGTTGGGGTCCGCCGGTTCTGCCGCTGATGTTCGCTGACCTCGCCACGCACGGCTCGTTCTGGTTCGGCGCGCTGCGAACACTCACGGGCGAAGACCCGGTGCCGCGGGAAGACCGGGGACGCATCGCTCGCATGCGAGAGCATTGGCTAAGCTGGGGGCGTGCGCGGGGGTACCTGGATGGATGATGGTCTCCGCACACGATATCCCAGGTTGGCCCGCAGTCACTTCGTCGTGACGAGTCCGCCGAGCGAGGCGTACAACTGCATCGCGTGGGCGGCAGGCCATGATACGGAATGGTGGGATCCGTTAGGTTTCTGGTGGCCACGAGACGCCCTCGCCGAGTGGTCACTTCGCGCGATGCTCGACGTGTTCAGAATATTGGGCTACTCGCCAGCATTTACGGGGGAATTGGAGACGGGGATCGAGAAGATCGCCATTTACGGGTTCGAGAACGATCCAAAGCACGTCACGCGGCAGCTGGAATCCGGCCACTGGACAAGCAAGCTGGGGAAGAACGTAGACATCGAACACGAACTCGACGGCCTCTGCGGGTCCAAGTACGGCGAGGTGCTGATGGTCATGAGTCGCCCACAGGGGGCTCGACCTCGGGGCCCGATACCGCTCGTCCGGCGGGGTGTTGCCGACGCGGTGGGCGCTTGATCTGTCGCCCTGAGAGTGTAGAGTGCGACGAGGCTCTCCTCGTCCGATGCTTCACCCCAGCGATCCAGGACCATGGTCGACTACGATCGGAGCTACCAGCACGACGCCGAGCCGTCCGCCGCCGCAGGCTCATCGGCACGCCAGCGTCCTCCCGTGCCCGCTTCCCCACGGACCGCGCACAGTCGGCGCGCGCCGGAGGAAATGGTGCGGCGCTTTGAGGATCTTGCGGCGCGCTGGCGGGAGGACACCCTGTTCCACTCGTCACCCAAGATCCTCTTCGAGCATCCGGCGTATCAGGAGATCATCGGGATGGGCCCACCCGTCGTGCCGCTCCTACTCCGTGATCTCAGGTCCGAGGACTCGCTCTGGTTCACGGCGCTCCACGCGATCACGGGTGAAAATCCGGTCCCACCAGGTGATCGCGGCGACATCCCCCGGATGACGGAGCACTGGCTGAACTGGGGGCGCGAACGCGGCTACGTAGATGGATGATACTCTTCGCGAGAAGTACCCGCGCCTTTCCCACGGTCACTTCGTGGTCACGAGCCCCGCGACGCGCAAGTACAACTGCGTCGCTTGGGCAGCCGGGGACGACCGGCATTGGTGGGCTCCCGATATAGCCGCATGGTGACCGGAAGCCGCTCCGGAAGAGTGGTCCGTCAGTGGGATTGTCGCCGTCTACGAGATGATGGGCTACGCGGCAGAGCCGAATCCCGCTCCAGAGGCGGGCACTGAGAAAATCGCGATCTTTGCCTTGCCCAATGGTTATCCAACGCACGTGGCCCGGCAGGTGGAATCGGGATATTGGACCAGTAAGCTCGGCACGAATGTCGATATCGAGCACGAACTCCATGGTCTCACCGGAACGCGCTTCGGCGAGGTTGTGATGATCATGAGTCGTTCGCTGCGAGGCGAAGTGCCCGCGACGCTGGCTCTACGGTTTCGGGCCGCGGGCGCTTGATCTTTCTCCACCGGGGAGCGTCACGTAAATCGTCAGCCAGCTACAAGGATGCTAAGAGCAGGGCTGCGGCTCTGGACGCGAACCTTCGTGCGGACGACCCCCGGCTCCGCCATGCCGTCCACCTGCAGCACCACGACGGGACGGTGCTGTTCTACAACTCCGCATTCGTCGTCAGGTGGCAGGGCTGGTTGATCGTGCTGACTGAGCACCACGGGCCGCATGTCTATCACCCGGAAGACCTTCACGCGTTCGGGATGTACCGCGCGGTACGTCGGATCGAAGCCGTGCACGACGAGTAGAGCGCGGATGACGTCGGGGCTTCGCGAGCCTTTGCGGACTGGCCTGTTCTCCTGAGAGGAGGATCGTGTGGCGCGGCCGATCTGTGTGGCGGATCCCTCAGTCGCTGCGTGGTACGGTGTAGGGGCAGGTTGTTCGGGGCCGCTCCATCGGGATGACACCGCGCGTTTCGTCAGGTGGGTCGTGCGTGAAGGTGAAGCCCCGAACGGGACGCGCTAGCGGCCCGTCTCGCGGCTTTCCCTTCTTCCAGCGGCGAGTTTTACGTGCCCTGGGACGCGCCCGTGGTCAGGATGGTTATCAGTCGTCCGAAGGGGGCTGGACCTCGGGACCCGCTACAGCTTGTACGGCGGGGCTTTGGCGACGTGGTGGGCGTTTGAGTTCTTCAGATCGCTGTTCGATCATCCGGCGGACGCGGGCGGGGGCGTCGTGCAGGAGGGGCGCGATCAGCGGGGCTTCGGGTAGGTTCTTCCAGTAGCGCAACGGCATTTCGGCGCGCATGGCGCCGGGGCGCAGGCGGCCGGGGTTGAAGGTGCTGGCGTAGTACGTTTTCCAGAGCGCTTCCAGTTCGTCCTCGCCCGGGGCGGCGGAGCGCGGCACGCCGGGGGAGAACGACAGCGTCTCGCCGTCCCAGTGCGCGCACACGCCGGGCGTAAGGATGGACCACGCCATCGACGCGAACCGCTCCGCGAAGAACGGCGCGGCGTGCTCCACCACATCGTGCTCGGGCTCGAACCAGGCCACGTAGCGCGTCTCACCCTCGTGCTCTACCGCGCGGAAGCGGACGAATGCCTTCATCTTGTGCTCCGCGCGCCGCACCGCCTTTTCCATCCGCAGCAGCCGGTGCACGTCAGGGTCGGGCGCTACCTCCATCAGCCCGCGCTCCCCGTGCATGAGCCGCCACACGACGCGGTACATCAATCCCCACCGCTCCGCGTCGCGATGGCACGCCACCCACTGCGCCGCCTCCACGAATCGCCGCGGCACGCGCATCACGTCCTGCGTGGCCGGTAACGCCGCATCCGGCGACGGTCCATCGGCCAGCCCGAGCAGCGGCTGCTGGTCATCCCCCGCCTGCCAGACGACGGATCGCGGCTCCACGCCTTCCACCAGCAGCGCACGAGCCGCGACCCGCCAACCCTCGAACGTCGGCGCGAAAACGATGGTCCTCACGCGACTCGTCCCGCCGTGTCAGGCCGGACATTCACTTCCGCACTCCCCGACTTTCGCACTTTCGCACTTCCCCTCACAGTTCCCCGTGCGTCGCGGCCACAGCCGACTCGAACAGGTCCACCTGCGCGGCCTTCGGGGCGATGCGGTCGCGCAGGTCCAGTGAGTCCGGGCCGAGCAGCGTCGGGCGGTGATCGGCGGTGATGATGAAGGGCAGCGAGCGGCGCAGCGGAATGCCCAGCCGGCGCAGATCGTCGACGCGGATGCTCATCCATCGGCGCGATGCCAAAATGCGCTTCACATTCCGGGCACCCAGTCCGGGGATGCGCAGCAGGTCCTCCCTGGGGGCGCGGTTCACGTCCACCGGAAAGCGCTCGCGGTTGCGAAGTGCCCACGAGACCTTGGGATCCATCGAAAGGTCCAGGTTGGGTGCCTCGCGGGTGGTCAGCTCGTCGGCGCCGAAGCCGTAGAAGCGCATCAGCCAGTCGGCCTGGTAGAGCCGGTGCTCGCGGATGAGCGGCGTGGGCACGACGGGGAGCGCGGAGGCGGCGTCGGGAATGGGGGAAAAGCCGGAGTAGTACACGCGCCGCAGCCTCGGACCCTCGTACAGCGCCGACGCGGTGGACAGGATGGTGGCGTCGGTCGCGTCCGTGGCGCCCACGATCATCTGCGTGCTCTGGCCGGCGGGGGCGAACACGGGAAGCGAGCGCCGGGGCCCCGCGTCGCCCTTCGCCTGGTCGATGCGGTCGCGCAGGTGCGACATGGCCCCTGTGATCTGCACCAGCTTCTTTTCGGGAGCCAGCCGGTCGAGGTTTTCCAGCGTGGGCAGCTCTACGTTGATGCTCAGCCGGTCGGCCCAGCGCCCGGCCTCGTCCAGCAGCTCGGGCGAGGCGTCGGGGATGGTCTTCAGGTGGATGTAG
>NZ_DATBNB010000081.1 GCF_036554565.1 Longimicrobium sp.
ACCGGCAGCGTATTGATGAACGGGCCCATCACCCGGTCCGCCCCCTCGCCGCCCTGCATCCGGCCGACGAGCAGAGTGCCGAAAACGACGTCCGTCTGGCCGGTCAGCCGCGCCAGCACCTGCGCCCACGCCAGGTGGCACAGGCTGGCGGCGCTCACCCCCAGCGCCCGCGCTCGGCTGCGCAGCCGGACGCTCAGGTCGCCCGCCACGGCAAGCCGCGCCTCCCCGATCCCACGTCCGTCGCCCCACACGTCCAGCATCCCGTACGGCGCCGTCGGCTCCTCCACGTCGCCCAGCATCTCGTGGAAGAACCGCTCGTGCTCCTCGCGGCTCACCCCCAGCCGCGCCCGCGCCACGTAGCCGCGGAAGGGCAGCGGCGCCGGCAGCTCGGCCTCGCGGCCCGCCAGGTAGGCCGAGATCTCCTCCCGCTGCACCTCCAGCGACTCGTGGTCGCTCGCCATGTGGTGCGTCAGCATCATCAGCAGCCACCGGCCGCTTGCGCGGTCCTCGGCGATGCACGCCCGCAGCAGCGGCGCCTGCCCCAGGTCCATCCGGTACACGCGGGGGTTGAAGCGCCGCCACAGCGCCTCGGCGGCACCGGCCGCCGCATCCAGCTCCACCTCCTCCACGGGCAGCCGCGCGTGCCGCAGGACCACCTGCACCGGCTCGCGCAGCCCATCCCAGGCCACCGCCGTGCGCAGGAGGTCGTGACGGCCGATCACCGCCTGCAGGGCCGCCAGGTACCGCTCCAGGCTCGCGCGGGTGTCGAACTCGGTCAGGGTGGGCGTCAGGTACGGGTCGCCCTCCTCCGAGAGCAGGTGGTGAAAGAGGAGCCCCTCCTGCAGCGGGGCGAGCGGGTAGATGTCCTGCACGTTCGCGGCTCCGCCCGGCACCTCGGCCACGATGCGGTCGATCTCCGCCTGGCTCAGCTCCACCAGGGGCAGCATCTCGGGCGCGAGGGACGTGCACCCCTCCGGGATCCCGTTCGCGGGGACCTCCACCTCCAGGGACGCGCGGCCGACCGCCGGTGCCAGCTCGGCCAGCACCGGCGTGGTGAACAGCGCCCGCACGTCCGTGTACAGCCCCGCGCGCCGCATGCGCTCGATGAGCTTGATCGCCAGGAGCGAGTGCCCGCCCAGCTCGAAGAAGTGGTCCCACCGCCCCACCCGCTCCACGCCCAGCACCTCACCCCAGATCTCCGCCAGCGCCGCCTCCACCTCCCCCAGCGGGGCCTCGTAGCCGGCCCGCGCGAACGCATCGCCCTCCGGCGCCGGCAGCGCCTTGCGGTCCAGCTTGCCGTTCGCGGTCAGCGGCAGCGCGTCGACCGCCACGAACGCCGCCGGCACCATGTACTCCGGCAGGCTCTGGCGCACGTGCGCGCGCAGCGCCTCGGCCTCCGCTTCGCCCACCACGTAGGCCACCAGCCGCCGGTCGCCCGTCCCGTCGTCGCGCGCGGCCACGGTGCAGTCCCTGACGCCGGGCGCCTGGCGCAGCACGCCCTCGATCTCGCCCAGCTCGATGCGGAACCCGCGGATCTTCACCTGGAAGTCCAGCCGCCCCAGGTACTCGATGGCGCCGTCCGCCCGCCACCGCGACTTGTCGCCCGTGCGGTACAACCGTGCGCCACCTTCGGCGGAGAAGGGATCGGGGATGAACCGCTCCGCCGTGAGGCCGGGACGATCCAGGTAGCCGCGCGCCACCTGCACCCCGCCGATGTACAGCTCGCCCGGCACGCCTACTGGGACGGGCTGGAACGCCGCGTCCAGCACGTACAGCCGAGTGTTCCAGACGGGCCGGCCGATCGGCACCACGCCGGCGGCGTCCTCGCGCGGGCAGGTCCAGCAGCTCACGTCCACGGCCGCTTCCGTCGGGCCGTACAAATTCGTGAGCTCCACGGGGCCGGCGAAGCGGTCGTAGAAGCGCTCCACCAGCGCCGGCGGCAGCGCCTCGCCGCTGCACACGACGTGGCGGAGCGAGCCGCAGCGGCCGTCCTCCACCGTGTCGACGAACGGCTGCAGCATGGAGGGAACGAAGTGCAGCGCGGTGACGCCCTCGCGCTCGATCACGTCGCGCAGGTACGCGGGGTCGCGCTGCCCGTCCGGCCGCGCCATCACCAGCCGCGCCCCCTGCTGCAGCGGCCAGAAGAACTCCCACACCGACACGTCGAAGGAGAACGGCGTCTTCTGCAGCACCACGTCCGCCGCGCCGATGCCGAACTGCGCCTGCATCCACACCAGGCGGTTCACCACGCCCCGGTGCTGGTTCATCACCCCCTTGGGGCGGCCGGTGGAGCCCGAGGTGTAGATGACGTACGCCACGTTCGACGGCGTCACGGCGGGCGCGAGGTTCTCCGCGCTTTCCCGCGCGACCGAGTCCCACGCCGCGTCCACGTCCACCGTGGGCACTTCGCAGGCGGGGAGGATGCCGCGCAGCCGCTCCTGGGTGAGGACCACGGCGACACCGGAATCCTCGAGCATGTACGCCAGCCGCTCCCGCGGATAGCCCGGGTCCAGCGGCACGTATGCGCCGCCGGCCTTGAGCACGGCCAGGATGCAGACCACCATCTCCACCCCGCGCTCCAGGCAGAGGCCCACGCGCACCTCCGGCCCCACGCCGTGGCGGACCAGGTGGTGCGCCAGCTGGTTGGCGCGCGCGTTCAGCTCCGCGTAGGTGACCGACGCCTCTTCCGCGGTCACGGCGGCCGCGTGCGGCGTGCGCGCGGCCTGCGCCTCGATGAGCTGGTGGATGCACGCCTCGGCCGGATACGCCGCCTCCGTGCGGTTCCACGCCTCCAGCACGAGCGCGCGCTCCGCGTCGCCGAGCAGTTCCACCCGCGAGAGCCGCACGTCCGCGTTCCCGGCGACCTGCTCCAGCACCCGCCCCAGGTGGCCCAGCATCCGCTCGGCGGTACCGCGCTCGAAGAGGTCCGTGGCGTAGGTCAGTGCGCCACGCAGCCCCTGGGGAGTCGCCGCGAGCGTCAGGGATAGATCGTACTGGGCGCCCGCGAGCTCCGCACCGACTCCGCTCACGCGCAGCCCCGGCAGCGCGGCTCCCGCGCCCCCGGCGTCCTGCAGGGTGAACATCACCTGAAAGAGGGGCGAGTGGCTCAAGCTGCGCTCCGGCTGCAGCTCGGCCACCAGCTTTTCGAAGGGCACCTCCTGGTGCGCATACGCGCCCAGCGTGGCCTCGCGCACCCGCCGCAGGGTCTCGCGGAAGGTGAGCTCTCCACCGAGGTCGGTGCGCAGGACCAGCGTGTTGACGAAGAAGCCGATCAGCTCTTCCACCTCCCGGCGCGTGCGCCCGGCGATGGGGCTTCCCACCACCACGTCGTCGCTCCCGGCGTACTTGCCCAGGAGCACCTGGAACGCGGACAGCAGCGTCATGTACAGCGTCGATCCCTCGCTGCGTCCCAGCGCCTGCAGGCGCTCCAGCAGCTCGGGGGAGAGCTCCACCGGAACCGACGCGCCGTGGTACGTCTGCACCGGCGGGCGGGAATGGTCGGTGGGCAGCTCCAGCAGCTCCGGCGCGCCCGCCAGGCGCTCCTTCCAGTACGCGAGCTGCCGATCCAGCACCTCGCCGCGCAGGTGCTCGCGCTGCCACACCGCGTAGTCGGCGTACTGCACCCCCAGCTCCGGCAGCGGCGACGTCCGCCCCACGCGGTACGCCTCGTACAGCACCGACAGCTCCCGGTAGAGCACCCCCATGCTCCACCCGTCGCTGACGATGTGGTGCACCACGAGCAGCAGCACGTGATCCTCGGCACCCAGCCGCAGCAGCGCCGCGCGGAAGAGGGGGCCCGCGGCGAGGTCGAACGGCCGTGCCGCCTCCTCCCCGGCCCGGCGCCTCACCGCCGCCTCGCGGTCCGTTTCGCCGAGCCCCGACAGGTCCTCCACCGG
>NZ_DATBNB010000082.1 GCF_036554565.1 Longimicrobium sp.
CTCGCGCGCCTGGTGCTGACGGAGCAGCTGTACCGGGCCGGCACCATCAACCGCGGTGAGCCGTACCACAAGGGCAGGGAGTGACGGCGTCCCCGATCAACGGTCGCGCTCGATCGTCGGCCACTCTCGTGCAGAGGGTGGCCGATCGCGTTGGATACCCCTTGCAATTCCCTGGTCCCCAATCCCTATTCCCTGCGGTTCGAACGCGTATCCTGACGGGGAGGCACCACTGACACTACGGATCGAGATCTCGCCCCTGCGCGGCAACCGCCTGGCCGACGACTACCAGTCGGGCCTGCCGGAGGCCGCGCGATTCTTTTCCGGGCACCCGCGCGACCTGGAGTCTTTCCGCCAGAAGGTGGCGGAGGTGCAGGGGCGGTTCGGCAGGCGGGAGCGGGAGATCGCGGCCTCGGCGGTGCGCCCCACCTCTGCCCGCGCGGCGGAGCGGCTGGCGCGCTTCGTGGATCAGGGCGGGGCGATGGTGACCACCGGCCAGCAGACGGGGCTGTTCACCGGCCCCATGTACACCATCCACAAGATCCTCACGGCCATCCGCCTGGCCGAAGCGCTGGAGCGGGAGCTGGGAATCATCGTCCTCCCCGTCTTCTGGTGCGCCTCCGAGGACCACGATTTCGCCGAAGTGAACCATGCCTTCGGCGTGGACGGGGCGGGGAAGCTGCGCCGCATGTCTGTCGCGGCGACGGAGGGCCGGCCGTTAACGATGAGCGAGATGCGGCTGGGTGAGGATGTAGAATCCGTAGTAGATCAATGGAGGGAACTGCTTGCACAACATGGGAGTAACGCCGTTGATCTGCCGAGGATTTTAGATCCTTATGCGCCGGGAGAGACGGTCGCGGGCGCGTTCCGCGGGACCGTCGAGAAGCTGTTCGCCGGCTTCGACCTGCTGGTGACCGACGCCGCGGACCCAGCCCTGAAGCAAGCCTCCGTCCACATCCTGCAGCAGGATGTAACAGATGCGGCGGACCAAGAGCGCCTGTTGCGCGAGCGGACGGCGGAGATGGAGGCGGCCGGGTATCCCGGGCAGGTGACCCTGGTGGAGGACGCGGCCAACGTCTTCTACCACGGCCCGGCCGGCCGCGAGCGCCTGGCGCGTGCCGGCGACGGGTGGGTGGCGAAGGACGCGCGGGAGCGGTTCACCCTCGACGAGGTCACGGCGCGGATGGCTGCCGAGCCGGCGTCGTTCAGTCCCAACGTGTTCCTGCGGCCCGTGGTGGAATCGGCGGTGTTCCCGACGCTGGCGTACGTCGGCGGGCCGGCGGAAGTTGCCTACTTCGCGCAGATCGCGCCGCTGTTCGACGCCTACGGCATCCTTCCGCCGGTGGCGTACCCGCGCGTTTCCGTGCGCCTGGTGCCCGAGGTGGCGGAAAAAGCCGCAGCCGCGCTCGGTGTCACGGACGACGAGCTGCGGATGCCGGAGCACGAGCTGCTGGGGCGGATGGCTCGCAAGCGCCTCCCCGAGGAGGTGCACCAGAGCCTGGCCGCACTGCGCACGACCCTCGTGGAGCGCTTCGGCGCGGTGATGGACGCGGCGGAGGGGATCGATTCCAACCTGGAGGGAGCGCTCGGCGCGCGGCGCAATCGCGCGCTCCTGGCCGTCGCCGAGGCCGAGCGGAAGATCCTGTCGCATGCCAAGAAGCGCGACCGCGGGCTGACCCACGACCTTCCCCTCGTGCGCAACTACCTGATGCCCTTGGGGGCGCCGCAGGAGCGCACGCTGAACGTGATGCCGTTCCTGGCGATGCAGCCCACGCTGCTCCATGACATCGCCGCGGCCATGGAGATCCGCTTCGGGCAGGAGGATGGCGCGGTCCATGCACCCGCGCCCGGGCCGAGTACCTGACCCTCTCGCCCGCCCGGCAATGCCGCGTGGGCGTTCTCTCACGAGCACGCGCCCATGAGCCGCGACGGAGCCCCGCCGCCTCCCGACGTTCCCGACGACGACGACCGGACCCTCTGGCAGCCGCCGCCCCACCGGCCGAATGACGGGCTGCTGCAGCCGGATCCGGACGCCACGATGGAGATGCCGGCGCTGGAGGCGCTGGAGGACGCGTCCGCGTCGTACGACCCCGCCGACGAGGCCGTGGAGCCCCCGGCGATGGTCCCCAAGGCGGCCAAGAGCTCGGGCGCCGCGTCCATGCTGGTGGCCGCGGGCATTCTGCTCAGCCGCATCGCCGGCCTGGTGCGGGCCCGCGTGTTCGCGCAGTACTTCGGCACCTCGTTGTACGCCGACGTGTTCGCGGCGGGGCTTCGCATGCCCAACCTGCTGCAGAACCTGCTGGGCGAAGGCACCCTGAGCGCCTCGTTCATCCCCGTCTATTCGGAACTGCTGCACCAGGGACGGGAAAAGGAGGCCGGACGCGTCGCGGGCGCCATCTTCTCGCTGCTGCTGGCCGCGGCGGCCGCGCTCTCGCTCGTCGGCGTGTTCTTCGCGCCGTTCCTGGTGACCATCTTCTTCCCCGGCCTGGAGGGCGAGCGCCAGGAGCTGACCGTCACCGTTACGCGCATCATCTTTCCCATGGCGGGAATCCTGGTGCTTTCGGCGTGGTCGCTGGGCATTCTGAACAGCCATCGCAGCTTCTTCCTGCCGTACTTCGCCCCGGTGCTGTGGAACGCGGCGATGATCGGCACGCTGCTGATCTTCGGGAGCGGGATGGCGCTGGACAAGCTGGTGATCGCCCTGGCCTGGGGCGCGCTGGCGGGCGGCGTGCTGCAGTTCCTGGTGCAGCTTCCCAAGGTGCTGCGGCTGAACCGCGAGTTGCGGGTGACGTGGGCGCCCAAGCTGGAGGGGGTGCGCGAAGCGGTGCGCAACGCGGGCCCGGCGGTAATGGGGCGCGGCGTGGTGCAGATCAGCGGCTACCTGGACTACTTCCTGGCCTCGCTGCTGGCCGTGGGCGCCCTGGCCACGCTGCAGTACGCCCAGCTGCTGTACATCCTCCCCGTGAGCCTGTTCGGCATGGCCGTAGCCGCGGCGGAGCTGCCCGAGCTGGCGCGCCAGCGCGCCGAAGGGGCCGAGGTGCTGCGCAAGCGCGCGTCGGGCGCCCTGGAGCGCATCGCGTTCTACATCGTCCCCTCGTTCGTCGCCATGACGGTGCTGGGCGACGTGGTGGTGGCCACGCTCTTCCAGTCCGGCGGGTTCAGGCGCGCGGACACCATCGTCGTCTGGCTGACGCTGGTGGGCTTCTCCATCGGCCTTTTGGCGACGACCGCGTCACGCCTGCTCTCGTCCACCTTCTTCGCCCTTCGCGACACGAAGACGCCGGCGCGGTACGCCATCGTGCGCGTGGTGCTTTCCGTCGTCCTTTCCGTCGCGCTGATGCTGCAGTTCGAGGCCGTCAATTTCGAGAAGCTCGGCTTTCAGATTCCCGGCGGCATGTGGTCCGACGTGACGATCGGCGGCAAGCCGCTGGGGACGGTGGGCTTGGCGCTGGGCGGCGGCATCGCGGCCTGGGTAGAATGGTGGCTGCTGAAGCGCTCGCTGCGCGGGACCATCGGCCCGGTGGGGGCGGGGACGGGCCCCCTGCTGCGCATGTTCATCGCCGCGGGCGCGGGCGCTGGCGCGGCGTACGGCCTTCGCTTCGTGGTTCCGCCGGATGCGCTCCCTCCCATCTTCCGCGGCGCCATCATCCTGGGCGGGTTCGGCGTGGTCTACTTCGGCGTCGCGGCGGCGCTGGGGCTGGAGCAGTCCACCGCCATCTTCCGCCGGATCAAGGGGATGCTGGGCCGGCGCTGACGGGAATGGTACGGGGGATGCGCGGCCATCCGGCGGATCACGTCGGGCGGCCGCGCTTTTTTCCACGATCGAAGATTCCCCACGGCCGGGTGAGGTGAATGTGGATAACGTCAATGTGGAAAAGCAGATGCGTGATGTGGCCGAGGCCGTCCGGCGTACCTGCGCGAACGCGGCGGAGGGCGCGTACGAGGACGCCGGGATCCGCGGCCTGTGCGCGGAGG
>NZ_DATBNB010000083.1 GCF_036554565.1 Longimicrobium sp.
AGCGCCCACGAAGCCCGCCATCGAAAACTTGAACGTGCCGCGGACACGCTCGTCGTCCAGGTGCGTGATGGTGATCTGCCCGGACGTGCCGACGAACAGCGCCTCCGCGTCTTCGGTAGAGGTGTCGTCCTGGCCCAGCACGAACGCCGACAGGAACGCGCAGTTGGGATTGGTCTCCGCGCAGGTGACGGTTCCCTTCGACGGACCCTCGATCACCACCAGCAGGCCGTCGTACTTGTCGTTGCCGGAGCGGCCTGCCTGGGAGTAGAGCACCAGCGCGTCGCCGCCCTGGGGATCTTCCACCAGCTCCGCGAGTGCGAAGGTGCCGCTTTCGGAGTTGGCGGCGGACACCTTGCCCTCTGCGTCGTACTGGCCGCTTACCGCGCCGGTGTAGGAGAAGTGCATCTCGCCCACCAGGTTCCGGCCGGGGCCGCTGGAATCCTTGCAGGCCGCCAGCGGGAGCAGCGCGAGTGAGGCCAGGGCCAGGAGGGTGCGTTTCGATGTGCGCATGGAAGGGATCCCTTCTTTCGATTCAGGTCGGTGCGGCCCTCCGCGGCATGCGGAGCGCCGTGCTTCATTCGCCCCTGGCGGGAAGGACGAAGGTGAACGCCGCGCCCGCGGGCGGCGAGTTCCGAGCCACGAGGTCGCCGCCCATGGCACGGGCCAGGCGGCGCGAGATGGCCAGCCCCAGCCCGCTGCCGGGCTCGCCCTTGCTCTTGGGCGCGGAGCCCAGCTGCAGAAACTCCTCGAACACGGCCTCTTCGCTGCCGAAGGGGAGCCCCGGGCCGGTGTCGCGAACCTCGATCCACGCGCGCCCGCCGTCGTCGCACCCGGCCGCGACCGACACGGCGCCCGCGTCGGTGAACTTCACCGCGTTGGAAAGCAGGTTCACCAGCACCTGCCGCACGCGCGGCGGGTCCACGCACAGCGTCTCTTCGCGAAGCGGGTCTACCTCGGTGCGCAGGTCCAGCCCCTTGCTGCGCGCCTGCGGCTCCACCACCACCAGCGCGTCGTCCACCAGGGCGCCCAGCGTCACCTCTTCGCAGTTGAACTCCATCCGTCCGGCGTCCAGCTTCGCCAGGTCAAGGATGTCGTTCACCAGCTGCGACAGGTGGCCGGAAACCTGGCAGATGCGCTCCACCATGTCGTGCTGCTGCCCGTTCAGCTCGCCCACGATGCCGTCGGCCAGCAGCTCGCTGTAGCCCACGATGGCGGTGATGGGCGTCCGCAGGTCGTGGCTCATCGCCGAAAAGAACCGCTCGCGGCGCACGGCGGCCTCCGTCAGCCGGGCGTAGGCGCGGGCGTTGGCGAGCCCCGCGGCGGCCTGCCCCGCCAGCATCCCGGCCAGCGCGTGCATCTCCTCGTCCGCCTCCGCGGCGGTGCGCCAGGCCACCAGCAGCGTGCCCACCGGGTCGCCCGCGTGGTGAAGGGGAAAGACGAACCCCGCGCCGCCCCCCACCTCCACGCGGCCATCCTCCCCCGCGGGCGCCGCCACCCGCGCGGCCAGCTCGTCGGTGCCGATGGACCAGCCATCCGCCACCCACGCGCGGGGCTGCTCGATCAGCGGCGTCGACAGCGCGGCCGCCCCGGCGCCGAGCACGGCGGGAAGGCGGCGGCAGAGGCCGTCCCAGATGCGGTCGGCGTCCACCATCGAGGCGGACTCCGCGGCCAGCCCGCAGAGCGCCTCCAGCCGCCGGGCGCGCGTTTCCCAGTGGGCCGCGGCGGCCGGCGCATGTGCCGGGGTGGACTGGGAGTTGCCGTCGGCCATCGGTTTCCTCGCTGATCGGAGTGCGGGCCGCGTGCGGCGGCCTGGGGCTCCGGCTATCTTGGGGGCCGCACGGCGCCCCGGCAAGCCAACCGACGTCAAACGAGATGACCCTTCGTCCGCTCCGCCTGAAGAAGAACGAGGACCGCCGCCTGCGCGCGGGCCACCTGTGGGTGTTCAGCAACGAGGTGGACGTCCGCGCCACGCCGCTCACCGACTTCGAGCCCGGCGAGCCCGCCGAGGTGCAGGACGCGCGCGGGGCGCCCATGGGCACTGCCTACGTCAATCCCCGCTCGCTGATCGCCGCGCGCCTGGTCAGCCGGCAGCGCAACCGCCCGCTGGACGGCGACCTGCTGCGCCGCCGCCTGGCCCGCGCCCTGGCCCTTCGCGAGGCCGTCTTCCCCGCCCCGTACTACCGCCTGTGCTACGGCGAGGGCGACGGGCTTCCCGGGCTGGTGGTGGACCGCTTCGGCCCGCACCTGGTCGCGCAGGTGACCACCGCCGGCATGGAGCGGGTGCTGGACGACCTGGTGCAGGCGCTGCGCGACACCGTAAGCCCCGAAAGCCTGCTGCTGCGCAACGACACCTCCGGCCGCGCGCTCGAGGGGCTGGAGCCGTACGTGCGCCCCGCGTTCGGCGACGTGCCCGAGGTGCTTTCGCTGGAAGAGAACGGCGTCCGCTTCCAGGTTCCCGTCTCCGGGCAGAAGACCGGGTGGTTCTACGACCACCGGATGAACCGCGCCCGGCTGATGGCGTACGCCCGAGGCCGCCGCGTGCTGGACGTGTTCAGCTACGTGGGCGGCTGGGGCGTGCAGGCCGCCGCCGCCGGCGCGTCGTCCGTCGTCTGCGTGGATGCATCGGCCCCCGCGCTGGAGTGGGTGGGGCGCAACGCCGAGTTGAACGGCGTGGCGGACCGCGTATCCGCCGTCCGGGGCGACGCCTTCGACGTGCTGGGCCGCATGGTGGCCGATGGCGAGCGCTTCGGTGCGGTGGTGCTGGACCCGCCCGCCTTCATCAAGCGGAAGAAGGACGCCCAGGCCGGGGCGGAGGCGTACCGGCGCGCCAACCAGCTGGCGATGGAGCTGCTGGAGCCGGACGGCATCCTGGTCTCCGCGTCCTGCTCGTACCACCTGCACCGCGACGGGCTGATGGACGCCATGCTGCGCGCCAGCCGCCGCCTGGGACGCGACCTGCAGGTGCTGGAAGAGGGCCACCAGGGGCCGGACCATCCCGTGCACCCGGCCATCCCCGAGACGGCGTATCTCAAGGCATTCGTCGCCCGCGTCGGCTAGGGAGCGCGAGGTACCAGGTGCCAAGTGCCCAGCGCCAAGTGACAGGTGCCTGGTTGGAACCCCGGGTTTGTCCTGGCACTCGGTACTGGGCACCTGGTACTTCCGTTCTATCGATCAGTGCGAAATGCCGACGCTGAAGCCGATATGAAAGGTCAGCAGGTCGGTGTCGCTTCGCACGGGGTACAGGGTGATGCTGCCGTCGGGGTGGTCCTCGATGTCGCCCTCGCGCAGGTACTCGGCGACGCCGTTGTTGTGGTACTTCACGCCCAGGTCGATGCTGGCGCGCGACGAGCGGGGACCCACGGGGATGTAGATTCCCCCGCCGCCGCCGTACGCAAAGCTGCCGTCGTCGAAGTTGGTGGTGCTGGCGAAGTCCTCGTCGTCATACGTTCCGGAGACCGAGGACTGCGTCCAGATGAACGAGTAGCCCGCGTAGCCGTTCACGTACGGGCGCAGCCGCCCGGTGGGCACGCCGATCTGCGGGCCCACGCCCACGAAGGCGATGTTGTTCGACGTGGTCAGGTCTACCAGGATGCGGCCGCCCACCGTGGGGCTCAGCGGAACGCGCTGCCGCTCGTGGCCGTACACGATGATCCCGGCGTCGGCGCGGATGCCCAGCCATCCGTCGCGGTCCAGCTGGTGGATGTAGTTCACCTGCCCGCCGAAGCCGCCGTTCACGTAGTCGCTGAACTCGCCCTCGGTGCGGGCGGCGATGAAGCTTCCGCCGAAGAAGCCGCCCGTGGGCTGCTTCTCGTAGTACTCCTCGTCGTCATCGTCGTCCCAGTCCCAGTCGTCGTCCTGAGCGGCGAGGGGCGCGGCGATCAGCAGGGCGGCCGCGGCGGCGGCAATGATGCGGGCTTTCATGGCTTCAACCTCGTGCGGGGACGAGAATCGGAAAGGTTCGGGGCCCGGCGATCTGCCGCCGAACCCCGTAGCACAGGGGCAACGTGCGGGCCGCTCGCGGGATGGAACGGCATCGCGGTGCGGGGCATCGACTTACCGATTTCGGGCGATGCGGTGGGATCCAGCGGGTGACCACTCGGGAGGACAGCACTAGCGTCCGCGGGTGTCCACGAATCCAACAACGTTCAAGGTCGCGGCGATCGCGACAGGGAAGGCCTGACCGATGGCGGTGGAGATGACGGGCCGGTACGCCGGCGGACTGAAGACGGAGCTGCGGCACGGGCCCTCAGGCGCGGAGATTCGCACGGCGGCCCCGGTAGACAACGCGGGCGATGGAAGCTCGTTCTCGCCCACGGACCTGCTGGCGGCGTCGCTGGGCGCGTGCATGGTCACGGTCATGGCCATCTACGCCGAGCGCAACGGCATGCCGTTCGACGGGGTGAGCTTTTCGCTGGAAAAGCACATGCGGGCGGACCCGCGGCGGGTGGAGTCGCTGCCGGTGACCCTCCGCATGCCCGCCGCGCTGACGGACGAGCAGCGCCAGAAGCTGGAGCACGTGGCGCTCACCTGCCCCGTGTACCGCAGCCTGCTGCCGGAGATCAGCAAGGAAGTGACGTTCGTCTACGAGTGAGGGGTGCCCCTCCCGCGGCCCCCTCCCCCGGCCCCTCCCCGCACAAACGACGTGCGGAGAGGGGAGAACAACGCCCGCGTCCTCGGCTGCCGTGGGGCCCTCACCCGGCCGCGCTGACACGCGTGCCCCCCTCTCCCACAAACAGCGTGGGAGAGGGGGTACACTTCAGCACCGGTGCACCCCCAAGTCCTTGCGGCACAGCAGTTTGTCATCCTGAGGCCAAGCCACCCCGTACTCGCCCGCGAACCATCCCAGCACTGGGTGCGCACCCAAATCCTTACCGCGCAGCACCTTGTCATCCTGAGGCCAAGCCACGCCGTACTCGCCCTCCCACCATACCGGGCGGGCCGAAGGATCTAGCGGCGGCCACGTACAAGCCCGGGCGCGGCAGCGGTCGCCCTGGCCGTGGCCTCGGCCTCCGCCCCGGCGGTTCAAACCGCAGCTGGAAAGTCACGAAGTCCGCCGCGCGGACTGGGCGGGACAGTGCCGTGCGCGTCGGCAGTGGCGGTCGCGGCTCGAACTTCCAGCGGGGTCGCACGTCCTTGGGACGTCCAAGCTCTGGGCGCGCCCGACCGTCCGCGGGCGAAACGGTACGCAGTGTGCTAAAAGCGGCGATCTGGGCAGACGATCCGACATTTCGGGAGGCGACGATGAGCAAGACGGAACGCAGTGGACATACGACCACGAACCACGAGTTCATCAAGCAGTGGGTGACGGAGCGCGGTGGACACCCCGCCTGCGTCCGTGGAACCGGCGAGGAGGAGATCGGCGTTCTGCGCATCGACTTTCCCGGCTACTCGGGAAGCGATTCGCTGGAGCCCATCAGCTGGGACGAGTGGTTCGAGAAGTTCGAGGAGTCGGAGCTGGCCTTCCTTCACCGCGACATCAAGGGTGAAGACGGCGGCCTGGACCGCTTCAACAAGCTGGTCAAGCGAACCGGCGACGAAGACGGCGAGTAAACGGAGCGGGGCGGGCCACCACGGCCCGCCCCGCTTCCGTTGCAGCCGATCCGGCCGCGGCCCTCGGCGCCGTCGGGCGAATGAATTCGCTGCAACGACCACACGAAGTCTGCCTTCGCAGACTGGCTTGCCATGGTGCGAGTTCGGCCGTGTGGCGCGGCCGCAGTGGGTGGCGGATCCCTCGGTCGCTGCAGAGTACCGCGTACGGGCAGGGATCCCGCGGCCGCTCCTCGGGATGACATCGCGCGCTTTGGGCAGGTGCGGTGTGCGTGGAGGGCGGCTCAGTACAGGGCCAGCAGGCGCGCCGGGCCGCCGGTGCCACCCGCGTGCTTGGGCGCCCCGACGACGATCACCGCGCCGGACGGCGGCACCCGGTCCAGCGACGCGACATTCTCCAGCCCGTAGCGCCCCGACCCCAGCAGCACGCGGTGCGCGTCGTAGCTGAGGGACGGGCCGAAGTCCAGGCTCAGCGTGTCCGTCGCCGCGCCCGCCACGTCGCGCTCGTGCGCCAGGAACTCCGCGGCCTCGCGGCTGAAGCCCGGCGCGTGCATCACTCCCATCGCATCCGCGTTCAGGAAGCGGCCGGGCTGGTCCAGCCGCGCTTCCCACCCGGAGTGCAGCGCGACCACCGCACCGGCGGGAATGCGCCCGTGCCGCCGCTCCCACTGGGCCAGGTCGTCTACCGTGAGCAGCGCATCCTCGTCTTTCGCCGCGCGTTCGGCGATGGAAATGACCGCGAGGGGCGCGACGAAGCGGCCGACCGGCAGCACGTCCGCCGTGGCGCCGTCCGCGAAGAAGTGCGCGGGGGCGTCCAGGTGCGTTCCCGTGTGCTCGGCATAGGCCACCTCGCCGGCCGAGAAGCCGTTCGCCTCCACCGAGAACAGGCGCGTGGAGCGGAAGGGGCGGTACGCGGGAAAGACAGGAAAGTCCGGCGTCAGCGCGTGGGTGAGGTCGCACACGCGCCGCAGCCGCCCCACCGCCTCGGGCGGAACGGCGAGCGCGGCATCGTGGCGGTCATCCGCGCGAGTGGACGCGGCAGGGATCGAGCGAACCAGCTCCGGGCAGCACATCGAGAATCATCTCCACGGGACAGGGCGGCGCCGCGGCCCCCATCGGCTGCGGCGCACGCTGCGAATCTCGTGCAGACGGGCCCGCTGCTCAACCCCGGGCGGAAATCTCGGCCCAGGCGCGCTCCGCCTGCAGCAGGTGGCGGTGCTGGTGGCGCGGGAGGATGGTGAGCGCCGAGTAGACGCTGTACTTCATCTTGTCGCTGAAGGGCGAGCCCACCTTCAGCTTGTGGAGCGGCATTCCGTCGGACTGGCGGATGACCTCCTCCTGCTGGCGCTGAAGGTCTTCGAAGGTGGCGATGATGTCCGCCGCCGGCTCCTTTCCCGTGGGGATGAACGCCGCCGTCGTCTTCGCCTTGCCGCCCCCGCCCGGCTTCAGCACCCGCCAGATCAGCCATCCCAGGAAGTCGCGCCGGAAGCGGGCCGGGGCCCCGGTGCGCGGAGCATCCGCAAGGATCGCGGCGATCTTGGGCATGTACGCCTGCGAGGTGAGGTTCAGATGGGCGATGCACTCGCCGACCGACCAGCGCTCCGGGCCGGGGCGCTCGGCCCAGCGCTCGGCGGGGACGGTGGCGGCCAGGCGGCGCAGGCGCTCGCTGGCGGAGTGGAGCTCGTCGATCACGGCCTGCAGCTGGGGATTCATGCGGCTTCTCCGGGGATGGCGGAGGGACGGGAGACCGGAAGCGTGCACGTTCGGCGTCAGGGCGGCGCGGCGCCATCGGCATCCGGCGGACGCGGCGCGGGGAAATGCCGCACGCGAGCCGCAAGCTTGCGTGCGCCCGCGCCGGCTGCAAGCGGCGAAACATGGGACGGGCGAAATCGTCTCCGATGTGCTATATTATCCGCAGCAGGCGGCGTTCTTGTTCTGCGACGCTGACGATATTCCCTTATCTGGAGGTTTAGGTGTCCCCAATTGATCTAGCGGCCGAGATGGCGGCGGCGCGCAAGCGCCGGGATGATTTGACGCAGCGCCAGCTTCGCGAGGCTCGTGCGCGGGCCATCCGCGCCACGGTGCGCCCCGGCTCGTCGCGCACCGAGATCGAGGAGTGCGCCCGCAGCTTCTATCCCAAGCTGAATCCCGTCCTGCTGGAAGAGGCGATCGAGTTGGTGTGCGAAACGCCCCGCGACACCCTGCCGCTGACCACGCCCGTCACCGGCTGATCCGCTCCACGCCGGACGCAGTGGATTCCGGGGGCCGGACCGCACCACGCGGTCCGGCCCCCGGGCCGTTCCAGCCCACTTCCGCGGTGCGCGTTCCGTAGCTACATTGGATTGAGAACGATTCTCAATCGCGCAGAGCCATGACCCAGACGCCCCACGCCGCCCTCGCGGCGACGGACACCTTTCGGCAGATCAGCGAAACGGAGCGCGGCGAGCGCGCCCGGCGTGCAGCCGCGGGCGCCCTGGTGCTGGGCGCGGTGGAGCGGGCGGGCGAAGGCGCCGCGGACGAGTTCACGCTGCGCCGCGCGTCGGCCGAGGTGGCGGCGCTGGACCGCTGCGCCGAGCGCACCATTCTCCTGCGGATCGTGCGGGTGCTGGAAGACGCGGCTCCCCCCTCGCGGCTGGCGGGCGCCCTGGTGAGCTACGCCTGCGAGCTGGAGACCACGCGGCGGCTGCCGGAGGCGAACGCCGCCGTGTCGCTGGCCTTTGCCCTGGACGTGGGCAGCGGCGCCACCGCGCTCCACGCGGCCCGCCTGGCGCGCAAGCTGGGCGACGCCGAGCGGGCGCTGGCGCTGTACTGCGCGGCCCGCGACCTGGAGGGCGGCGACGGGCAGATCGCCCGGCTGGCGGCCATCGGCGAGGCGGTGGTCTCTCCCGGGGCCGAGGCGGCGCTGGGGCGGGTGGTGCGCCGCGCGCTGATGGCGGGCGACTCCGAGTCCGCGGGGGTGGGGCTGGAGGAGCGGGCCCGGCTGCGGCGCGCGCGGGGAGACAGGAAGGGCGCCGCGCGCGACCTGGCCGTGGCCGCCGCGCGGTACACCGATCCCGTGGACCGCGCCCGCGCCTGCCACGAGCTGGCGGGCGCCGCGCTCGCCGCGGGCGACGTGGCCGCGGCGCGCGAGGCGCTGCTGATCGCCCTGGCCTGGGGCGACGCGCCGCAGAAGGACCACGCGCGCACCCGGCTGCACACGCTGGCGCGCGACGGCGGCGACCAGGTGGGCATGCGGCGCTGGCGCTCGTTCAAGCGCCCGTCCCTCGTTTCGCTCTCCGCCCACCGCGCGGGCGCGGACGGCCGGTCGCTGGCGCCGCGCCTGCTGGCCTGGCGCGAAAGCATGGGCGAGCGCGCCACGCCGTA
>NZ_DATBNB010000084.1 GCF_036554565.1 Longimicrobium sp.
CCCGCTGGACGGTGCACGCTCGCGATTGTGGGGGCGCGTGACCCGTGGCCGGATCGGGCTTCACCGGCACGCTCGCCGCACCTGCCGCAGCGCGATTGTCATCCCGATGGAGCGGCCACGGCGAACCCAGCCCCCACGCCGAAGACGGCAGCGACTGAGGGATCCGCCACACACCGCGCTCTCGCACTCCCGTGCGGAGGCCGCACCGATTCCAATCTTTTCCTGTTGTCGCGAACGGACCCTCGACCGGGGAACTGCATCAACTCGGGGAAGTGCGGGGGGCCGCACATTGCGCGACGTGTGTGGCGGATCCCTCAGTCGCTGCGGAGTATGGCGGATCGGCAGGTAGAACGTGGCCGCTTCCATCGGGATGACATCATGCGCGGCTCGCGAGACTCCAGAGAGGCGACACCCCGCACCTGCCGAAGCGCAACCGAATTCTCCTCTCCCCGCATGCGCAGCGTGCGGGGAGGGCCGGGGGAGGGGCCACCCCGCGGAATGCGCCGCAACTCCCGCGACGGTCCGAGTCCGCGAGCGATGCCAGCGTTGTCGCAAACGCCTGACGGCGGTATTCTTCAGTCCCGCGACAACGCCCTCGATCAGCCCCGCGCTACGCCCCTTCTCGCAATCGGCCATAAGCACTTGCGGGGCTGAAACTTCCCCCGCCGCGCCGCGTAATCACCGCTCTACCCGGGCGTGGTTCGGCCTGACCGGGACGACCCGAACCGACCATGGACTTCTACACCTTCGCCGCCGGGCTCGGATTCGCGGGACTGCTCATCATGGCGCTGAGCGGGCTCACGCACGGCCACGGCGGCAGCCATCACGACACCGGCGGCACCCACGGCGGACACGCGGGGCACGGGGGACACGTTGGACACGCGGGGCACGGGCCCACATCCCACGAGTTCGCCCACCATACTCCGATCGCCCACCACGCGACACACGCGCACGGCCACGGGGCGCACCACGCGCACGGCCACGGTGCTCACCACGGCGCCGGTGACGCGGGCCGCGGCTCGGTTTCCGGCGTCCTCATGGGCCTGCTCTCGCCGCGCGTCATCTTTACGGTGCTCTGTGCGCTCGGGGCCACCGGAATCGCGCTGGAGCCCTACCTGGACGGCGGGGTTCGTTTCGCGGCCGCGCTGGGCCTGGGGCTCGCGTTCGAACGGCTGCTCGCCGCCCCCTTCTTTGCCTTTCTCTTCCGCTTTGCTTCCGCGCCGGCGCTCACCCTGGAAAGCGCCGTGATGGACACGGCTCGCGCGGTCAGCGGATTCGACGCGCGGGGCCAGGGGCTCATCGCGCTGGAGCTGGACGGCCAGGTCGTACAGCTGCTCGGAACGTTGAAGGCCGAGGAGCGCGCGGGGGGCGTGCGCGTCCGCGCGGGCGACACGCTCCTCATCGAAGAAGTAGACGGCCAGCGGCAGCGCTGCGTCGTTTCCCGGCTGGGCGCCCGGTAACTCCATGAACCGCCCGAATCCACCCCTTTTCACCTCTCCCTTCCTTCCGGCAAGGCAGAAATGAATCTCCATCCGATGGTCCTTGGCGGCCTGATCCTGCTGGCCGTCTTTCTCCTCTTCCCGCTGATCGTTTCCAGCTTCCTGCGGAACGTCGAGGCGGGCACCATCCGCATGGTCAGCTGGCTGAACGGCAGGACCGTGATCTATCGCGGGCCGGGAAAGAGCTGGGAAATTCCCCTGCTGACCACGGGCACCACGCTTTCCAGCAAGGCCATCAACGTCGACCTGGACATCACCGACCAGACGGCGGACCTGGGGCCCGACGGCATCCCGCAGCCCATCAAGGTGCGCGTGCTCGCGAGCGCCATCGTGTCGGTGGGCGACAGCGACGCCATGATCAAGACGGCGGCCAACCGCTTCTTTTCCAAGCCGGTCGACGAGCAGCAGAACATCCTCATCGACCTGCTCTCTTCGTCGGGACGCCGCGCCATCAACCTGCTGACCCACGACCAGCTGTTCTCGGCCAAGACCGCCGGAAAGCCGGGCGTGGCCCAGCCCGCTACGCCCGCCGTGCTGAACGAGGCGGACGACGACGACGACCCGCTGGCCGTGATCATCCGCAAGGCGTGCTCGCGCGAGCTCACCGACCTGGGGCTCAGCTTCAACTCCCTGAACATCAAGGTGGTGCAGAGCGACGTAGCCGAGGCGCGCCGCAAGCAGTCCGCCGCCGAGGCGCAGGCCAACGCCGAGATCGTGGCCGCCGAGCAGACGCGGCGCGCACAGCAGGCCAAGATCGCGGCCGAGCGGCAGATTTCCGACAACCAGCGCGAGCTGGAGGAAACGCGCGCATCCAACGCCGCCCGCGTGGCCGAGGCCGAGATCCGCAAGCTGCAGGCACAGGAAGTGGCCGAGCAGACCCGCCGCCAGGCCGTGGCGGAGGCGGCCGCGAGCGCGGACATCGTCGCCGCGCAGCAGGACCAGCGCGCGCGTGAGGCCCGTCTGGCGGCGGAGCGCGCCATCAGCGACAGCCAGCGCGAGCTGGACCAGACCCGCGCCGCCAACGCGGCCCTCGTGGCCGAGGCCGAGGCACGGCGCCAGACGGCGCTCGGCATTCAGCGGCACGCGGAGCTCGAGGCGACCCAGCTGGCCCAGGCCCGCGCCGACGCCGAGCGCGTGCAGCTGGAGGCCCAGGCGCAGGCGAACGCCGAGGCCGTGCGCATCCGTACCGTCGCCGCGGCGAACGCCGAAGGGATCGCGCAGGTGAACGAGGCCATCCGGCAGGGGGGCGACGCCTACCTGCGCTTCCGCCAGGTGGAGATGCTGCCGGAGCTGGCGCCCGCCATCGCCGAGGCGCTGTCCAAGGCGCGGCTGGTGACCATCGCGGGTGGAGGCGAGGGTGCCCCCGGCGTCGCCGCCAACGGCATCACGCAGGTGATCCAGACGGTGCTCGCCGCGCAGCTCGTCGGCGGACCGAACGGCGTGCTGGCGGCCGAGCCCGTCGCGTCCGGCAACGGGTACGGGCGCACTCCGGCAACCGTGGTTTCCTGATCGTGGCGGCGGGCGTGCGAGTCGTTCGGCGGACGTGACACGCCGGAGCATCCGCCTGTAGAAAAGGGCGAAGGAGGAACTTCCTCCTTCGCCCTTTCCCTATCTTGGCCCCGCACTCAGCCGAACAGGTCCAGCACGGGGCCGTCCGTCGCCTTCTTTCCCCGTTTCTTTGCCGTCGGACCGTCTGCGTCCGCTTCTGGTTCCGGGTCGGGTACGGGAGCCTCGGCGGCTTTCTTCGCCCGCCGCGGCTTGGGTGCGCTCGCCTCGGCCGGTGGCGGCGTCGGTTCGGGCGTGGGTGCGGGCTTGGGCTCTGGCTCCGGCGTGGACGCACGCGCGGGCTTTCTCGCACGCTTCGCCGCGGGCGCCGGCGTTGGCGCGGGTGCCGGTTCGGGCGCACGAGGCTCTTCGACGGCGGCCGGCGCGGCAGCGGCTGGCTCGCCACGCGGTCCACGAGCGCGGCGGGGGCGCCGGGGCTCGACGATCGGATCTTCGATGATCATCTCGTCGGCAGCCACCGCGGGCTCTCCGCCGTCCACGAACAGCTCGGCCTCGCTCCCCGTCTCCGCCGCAGCCTCCTCAGCGGGTGTGTCGCTCGGCGCGTTCGGGAGATCCACATCCGCCGAGGGCCCGTCCACCGTCGAGGGTGCGGCATCGTCGGACAACGCGCTGTCTTCATCCAGCAACGTATCGACCTGCGGATCGTCGTTCTTCGATGCAGCGGCATCGCCCAGGTCCGCGGTGACGGCGGGATCGGCGGCATCGAGCGCAACGATCTCCGGTAAACCTGAGCCGCCATCGGATGGACCGCCGCCGTTCGTGTCGGAATCGGGCGGGAGGTCCGCGCCGCCATCGGGCGGGGTAGCGGTGTCACGCTCGGCAAGCGGCGTCACGAGGATGATGCGCTCCGACTTCGCCAGCTCCAGCACCGGCTCCGGCGCGGCCTCGCGGGGCAGGGCGGGGATGCCGTCGCGACGGATGCGCCGCCCCTCGCCCGAGGCCAGCAGCGCGTTCAGGTCGCCCTGCAGCGGCAGCACGGCGACCAACTCGCCGAACTCCTTCGTCGTGGGAGACAGCACGCAGCCCTTGCCGTCGCGCTTCTGCAGCGGAAGATCATCCGCCAGGAAGCGCTTCCCCTGGCCGCGGGCGGTCACCGCGCACAGCTCGGCATCCGGCTTCACGGCCACCATTCCCGCCAGCGTCTCGCGCGCGTCCAGCTTCATCCCGCGGACGCCCTGGGTGGCGCGCCCCACCAGCGGTACGTCGGCCTCGGCGAAGCGGATGGCGCGGCCGCCGGAGCCGGCGAGCACCACCTCCATCTCCCCGTCCGTCACCGCCACGAACTTCAGCCGGTCGCCCTGCCGCAGGGTGATCGCCTCCACCCCGCCGGAGCGGATGCGGCCGAACTGGTCCAGCGACGTGCGCTTGACCGTTCCGCCGGCCGTGGCGAACAGCGCCGCCCGCTCGGCGGAGAACTCCTTCACCCGCTGCACCGAGGCGATCTCCACGCCCTTCCCCAGCTCCAGCAGCTGGTGAAGCCGCTTGCCGCGCGCGCGCAGCTCGGGATCGGGAAGGTCGCGCACGTCCAGCGCGTACGCCCGCCCATCCGTGGAAAAGACGAGAAGCGTGTCTTCGGTGCTGGCGACCAGCACCCGCTCCAGGTAGTCGGACTCGTACTCGGAGCCGATCAGCGCCCGCCCCGTGCTCGCCGCGCGCTGGTACACGGGCATGGGAATCTGCTTGACGAACCCCTCGCGGGTGACGGTGACCACCACCTCTTCGGCGGCCAGCATGTCTTGCAGCGTGACCGTCTTTTCGCTTTCGAAGATGGTCGTGCGCCGCGCGTCGCCGTAGGTGACGGCCATCTCCTCCAGCTCGGCGCGGATGACGGCGATCTGCTGCTCGGGGCTGGCCAGCAGCGCCTCCAGCTCGCGGATGCGCGTCGCCAGCTCGGCCAGGCGCTCGCGCAGCTCGCGCGACTCCAGCTGCGTCAGCCGGGAAAGGCGCATGTTCAGGATGGCCTCGGACTGCCGCTCGCTCAGCTTCAGCGCCGTTTCCAGCTTTCGCGCCGCCGTTTCGCGGTTGCGGGAGCCGCGGATGATGGCGATCACCTCGTCGATCCGCTTGAGCGCGGCGATCAGCCCTTCCAGGACGTGCGCCTCGTCGCGCGCCTTGTCCAGCTCCCACCGCGAGCGCCGCACGACCACCTGCACGCGGTGGTCGCGGAACCGCTCCAGCATCTCCTTGAGCGTGAACTCGCGCGGCACGCCCTTGTCCAGCGCCAGCGCGATCACGCCGAACGTGGTCTGCAGCGCCGTCCACTTGTAGAGCCCGGCCAGGATCTTGGCCCCGTCGGCGCCGCGCTTGAGCTCGATGACGATGCGGATTCCGTCGCGGTCGGACTCGTCGCGAAGGTCGCTGATGTCGGCCAGCTTGCCGCCGCGCGCCAGTTCCGCGATCTGCTCCAGGATGCGCGACTTGTTCGTGCCGTACGGGATCTCGGTGACGACCAGCTGCTCCTTGCCGCTGCGGCGCGACTCCTTGTAGACGCGCGCCCTCATCACCACCCGGCCGCGCCCCTTGGCGTACGCGTCGCGGATGCCCTGCACGCCCACGATCAGCCCGCCGGTGGGAAAGTCCGGCCCGGGCAGGTGGCGCATCAGGTCGTCGACGTCGCACTCGGGATGGTCCAGCAGGTGCACCGCCGCGCGCACCACCTCGCCGATGTTGTGGGGCGGGATGTTGGTGCTCATCCCCACGGCGATGCCGCTGGAGCCGTTCACCAGCAGGTTGGGAACGCGCGAGGGAAGGACCCGCGGCTCGGTGAGGCGGTCGTCGTAGTTGGGGGCGAAGTCGACGGTGTCGCGGTCGATGTCGGCCAGCAGCTCGCCGGCGATAGGGGAAAGACGCGCCTCGGTGTAGCGGTAGGCGGCCGCCGCGTCGCCGTCGATCGACCCGAAGTTGCCCTGCCCGTCGATGAGCGGATAGCGGAGGGAAAAGTCCTGCACCATCCGCACGAGCGCGTCGTAGACGGAAGCGTCGCCGTGCGGGTGGTACTTGCCCAGCACGTCGCCCACCACGGTCGCCGCCTTCTTGTACGGGCGGGTGGGGGTGAGCCCCGCCTCGTGCATGGCGTACAGGATGCGGCGGTGCACCGGCTTCAGGCCGTCGCGCACGTCGGGGAGCGCGCGCTGCACGATGACGCTCATCGAGTAGTCGATGAACGACTCGCGCATTTCCTGCTCGATCAGCCGCGGGACTACGCGGTCGCGCTGCGTGGGGGTGAGGATCGCCATGGGCCGGTTGAGCCGCCGCGGGGGGCGGATGTCTTCGCGAGGGTCGGGACGCCGAAAGTGCGTGTCCGGAACGGAAAGCGCCAGCCGCGCGCTTCAGGTACGATGTGGCTGGCGGATACACCGCGCGGGGAGATTGGTTCGGACTTTGTTCGGGTACGGCGGGAGAGTGGCGTTTCGATTGGACTGGGCGCATGCCTCGGGTGGGCCCCTCCCCCGGCCCCTCCCCGCACGCTGCGCATGCGGAGAGGGGAGAATTCGATCGCGCTCCGGCAGATGCGTGGCTGTGCCCGCTCTCCAGTCCGCAGTCGCCCACGATGTCATCCCGATGGAGCGGCCACGCCCAATCGGCCGATACGCCATACTTTGCAGCGACTGAGGGATCCCTCAGTCGCTGCCGTTTTCGGTGTGCGGGCAGGTGCGCGGGGGCCGCTCCATCGGGATGACAGATGCGCTTCGGCCGGCGCGCGCACGGGACCGTGCGTGCAGTCCGCGAAGGCGGACTTCGGGCCGTGGTTGCCGCGAATTCATTCGCCCCAGCAGGGCCGAGGCCTCAGTGCCGCTGTTACACCGCGTCCATCTACGCACCGGCAAAAGAGTGGGTCCGGTGAGGCCGCCGCATGGGAGCGTGATCGCGCGGTGTGTGGCGGATCCCTCAGTCGCTGCCGTCTACGGCGTTTGGGCAGGTCCGCCGGGGCCGCTCCATCGGGATGACAGAGGCGCTTCGGCAGGCCCCGCGCACTGGACCGTGCGTGCAGTCCGCGTAGGCGGACTTCGGGCCGTGGTTGCCGCGAATTCATTTCGCCCCAGCAGGGCCGAGGCCTCAGTGCCGCTGTTACGCCGCGTCCATCCACGCATCGGCAAAAGAGCGGGTCCGGTGAGGCCGCCGCATGGGAGCGTGATCGCGCAGTGTGTGGCGGATCCCTCAGTCGCTGCCGTTCTCAGTGTGCGGGCAGGTTCGCCGGGGCCGCTCCATCGGGATGACAGATGCGGTTCGGCCGGGGGCGCGCATTGGGCTGTGCGTGCAGTCCGCGAAGGCGGACTTCCGGCCGTGGTTGCCGCGAATTCATTCGCCCCAGCAGGGCCGAGGCCTCGGCGCCGATCACCGCTGCCGCGGCCGGGCGCTTCGCCCCGGGTTGCCGGGCGGCGCCCTCCCGCCGTAACCTGTCCCCCTCGCGACCACCTTACCCGGGAGCACACATGGAATCAGACTGGCGCCAGAACCTGGTCACCACCAGCGACGGAATCGCGCAGCTCCTGCGCGACACCAGGCGCATCGCCGTGCTCGGCATCAAGACCGAGGCGCAGGCCGGCCAGCCCGCCTTCTACGTGCCCGAGTACCTGCACAACGCCGGGCTCGACGTGGTTCCCGTTCCCGTCTACTACCCCGACGCCACCCGCATCCTGGGCAAGCCCGTGTACCGCCGCGTGGCCGACGTCCCCGGCCCCGTGGACATGGTGAACGTGTTCCGCCGGTCGGAAGACGTAGCACCGCACGTGGACGACATCCTCGCTGCCAAGCCGAAGGCCGTATGGATGCAGAGCGGAATCCGCAACGAGCAGGCGGCGCAGCGCTTCGCCGAGGCCGGCATCAAGGTGGTCCAGGACCGCTGCCTGATGGTGGAGCACCGCCGCGTCGCGCGCTGACGGAGCAGCCGTTTTGCAAGTGCCCCCGCCGCAACGACATGCAGCGGTGTAGGGAAAACGACTACAACGCGTAGTCGCCGGCCGGATATTGCCGGAGTGCGGGGTGGGTGTTATATGGGGTGGCTCGACAGAGCGGCCGGGCGCGGGCAGGGTCCGGAGGCAGGTGAAAAGCCGCGTGCAGGCGGGCGCATGACCGGGCGCCCGGGTGCAAGCGGCCCAATGGTATTCTCCGTTCAGGCAGACGAATGACAAAGGTCCTTCGCATCGCGGTGATGGCGCTGCTCCCCATCGCGGCCGCGGCTTCGTGCCGCGACTACTCGCCGCCGGATGCGCCCGAGCAGCCCATCGCGTTCTACCACACCGTGCACGCGCGCGACAACAAGATCCCGTGCATGTACTGCCACTACACCGCCGACCGCTCGGTGGACGCGGGCATCCCCAGCGTGCAGCTGTGCGTGGGCTGCCACGTTCCGGCCAGCTCGGCGCCCACCTCGCTGCGCGGCCAGGCCCAGCTGGCGTTCCCCAAGGTCAAGGGCAACGACAGCACCGGGTACAACGAGGGGCAGAAGCTGGTGGACTACTGGCGCCGCGGCGAAGGGATTCCCTGGGTGCGCATCCACAAGATCCCCGAGCACGCCAAGTTCCCGCACTATTCGCACGTGAACGCCGGGCTCCAGTGCCAGACGTGCCACGGCAAGGTCGAAGACATGAAGGAAGTCTTCCAGGCCTCGTCGCTGCGCATGGGCTGGTGCATCGACTGCCACCGGGGCGAAATGCCGCTCTCGGCGGCGGAAGAGGCGTCGGTGAAGGCCCGCTCGTCCTTCGTCCGCAAGGTCAACGCGATGCGGGAGTCGGGCGGCGACGTGCGCGGGCTGACGGCCACCTATCCCAACCAGCGCGCGTCCACGGACTGCGTGGTCTGCCACTACTGAGCGCCGGAATGCGAGAAGGATTGCTGAGGAGACGGCATGTCTGACGGAATGAAGAGACGCACCTTCTTGAAGGTGCTCGGCGCATCGGGAGCGGCGACGGCCACGGTGGGGTGCTCCACCGGCGAGGTCGAAAAGCTGATCCCGTACGTGGTGCCCCCCGAGGAGATCGTTCCCGGCGTGCCCACCTGGTACACCAGCACCTGCCGTGAATGCCCGGCCGGGTGCGGCGTGCACGTGGAAACGCACGAGGGGCGGGTCACCAAGCTCGAGGGCAACCCCGACCACCCCATAAGCCACGGCAACCTGTGCCCGCGCGGCCAGGCCGCGCCACAGGGGCTCTATCATCCGGACCGCTTCCGCGGGCCGCAGATCATGGAGTTCGGCGAGGGACAGCCGCGCGGCACCACCTGGGCGCAGGCCGAGCGCTCCGTGGCCGAGGCCATCCGCCGCGCGCCCCGGGGCAGCGTGGTGTACCTGACGCCCGGCTACCGCGGGACCATGGACCGCCTGGCCACCGACTTCGCCGCCGCCATCGGCGCGCGGCGGGTGGACTGGGCCCCGCTGGAAGACACCCCGCGCGGGCTGGACTTCGCCGACGCCGACCTGCTGGTGTCGTTCGGCGCCGACTTCCTGGAAACCTGGGGGTCGCCCGTCGACTACGCCTTCCAGTTCGCGCAGCAGCACGCCTACCGGAACGGCCGCCGCGGCCGCTTCGTGTGGGTGGGCCCGCACCGCCCGCTCACCGGCATCAACGCCGACCTGTGGATCGAGACCCGCCCCGGCACCGAGGCCCTGGTGGCCCAGGCGCTGGCGGGCGGCGCAAACCTGGCCCAGGTGGCCCAGCAGATCGGCCCGGAGAACGGCGGGGCCGAAACGGCCCAGCGCCGCGCCACGGCGCTGCAGACGCTGTCCACGTGGTGGGGCGAGGCCGGCCGCAAGGTGGCCTTCGGCCCCGGCTACGCGGTGCGCGGCCCCAACGGCGAGGCGCTGCGCCAGGCCGTCAACCGCTTGAACGGCGGCGCCGCGTCCACCCCCGCCGCGGCCGACGCCCGGCCCATCGTGCAGCTGATCCAGGCGATGAACGCCGGCCAGGTGCAGGTGATCCTGATCGACGGCAACGACCCGGCGTACACCCTGCCCGGCGGGCTGAAGTTCGCCGAGGCGCTGAAGAAGGTGCCCACGCGCGTCAGCTTCAGCCCGTTCCCGGACGAGACGTCGTCGGTGGCCACGCACTTCCTGCCGCAGAGCCACTTCCTGGAGCGGTGGGACGACTACACGCCCCAGCCGGGGGTGTTCGAGCTGGTGCAGCCCGCCATGCGGCCCATCTTCAACACCCGGGCGGTGGGCGACATCCTGCTGAACATTGCCCGCGTGCTGGGCGTCACCCCCACCGCGGGCTTCGCCGGACAGACCTGGCTGGACTACCTGCGCGCGTCCTGGGCGGGCCGCACCGCCACGCAGGCCGCCTGGGAAGCGGCGCTCAAGCGCGGCGGCGTGTTCGCCGGCGGCGGCGACGCGTCGCAGGCCCTGGGCCTCACCGCCCAGCCCGCGGCGGGCGCAGCTGCAGCCGCTCCGGCCGCGGCCGCCGCGGCCGTGCCCGCGCAGCCCGCCCCGGTGCAGGCCGCGCCCGCGCCGGCCGCCGTCGCCTTCCAGGCGCCGCGCGCCGAGGGGCCGGCCGACG
>NZ_DATBNB010000085.1 GCF_036554565.1 Longimicrobium sp.
CCGGGAACTCGACCGATTCGGTGCGGACAATGATGCAGAGGTGCTGGTGGTCATGGACGAGCATCAGGAGCGTGACGTTGTGCTCGACCAGGCAGCCCGCATGATGTACTCCGATCCGGAGAAGCTCCAGCACTTGCTCGAGCCTCCCTACCAGGTGGAGAGTCATCGGTATCAAACCGTCCAATGTGCCGATTGGATTTGCGGGATCGTGGGCCGGTTCGGCGCGCTCCGCGCCGCCCCAGGCGAGTTCGGTGAGTTCAAGTGGGCGGAAGAAGCAGCGTTTGCTCCTCGTATCGAGCGGTTGGCGATCTGCAAACACCTAACGCTGCCTCCTGTACTGCCGGCCGCCTCGGAGATCGTCGAGCTGAATGAACCGGGCGACCAATAGGTGAGGCCGCGCACCCGCCATGGATCGCGGATGGCTACGGGGTGCCCGGAGAGTTCAAGACGAGGGCCGGGGGGCGTAAACGTAAAACGGATCTGATCATCGCCGGGCCGGCCGTGGAAGGCGCACGCCGATGTCACGGTGCAGCGGGTGAGCGCGTTCTGACTTTCGTCCCCGCCGGCCCGCCGCTCTTTTCCTCCCCCACCGCCTCTCCTTCGATGACCACGCCACGCCGAAAGCCCCTGTTCCACGCCGCGGTCGTAACCCTCCTCGCGCTGGCCCTTCCGGCCTGCGACTCGCCGACTGGCGCGGGGACGGAGGAATGGACCACGCCCACGCAGCTTGCCGACGGCGCCGTGGCGCCATGGCCGGCCCAGATGATCGCGGATGGATCGGGGCTGTACCTGCTGACCATCGCGCATGACCGCTTCAATCAATCGTCGAATGGAAGCGGGGTGGATCCTGCCGCCAGCGTGGAGACCCTGGCCCTGCGCACCTGGACGGCCGGTGCGTGGTCCAGCCCGGAAACCGTAGCGGTGGGCAAGCCGGGAGCCCGCCTGAACGCGCAGATGGCCCTGGACGGGACGGGCCGGGTGCACGTGATCTGGGGCGAGGCACGCCACATCGGGAACGACGCGTTCTACTGGGACTTCACCGTACGCTACCGCAGCCGCGGGGGGCAGGGGTGGTCGGCGACGGAAACGTTCCACGAAACCATCGGCGGGCGGGGGCCTCCGCCCGCGGGGATCGCCGCGGCGGCCGGCCCGGATGGGCGCGTGCACCTGGTGTTCGAGGAAACTCCCCAGCAGTACGACCCGGCGACGGGTACCGTGGCGCGCTTCCTGGTGCAGGACGGCGCTGGATGGCGTTCGCAGCGCTTCCGCGTGGGCACGCACCAGTTCGGGGGCGTGACCCTGCACCACGTGGGCGGCGCGGAGATGGTGGCGCTGTACAACGACATGGGCGCCAAGGTGCAGCGGGCCCTGCGGTTCCGGGGCGGGGGCTGGGAGGCCCCGGTGGAGGGCGGAAGGAACAGCTGGCTGAATGCCGCGGACGGGGAGGGACGAATCCACGCGATCTGGAACGACCAGGTGCTGCTGCATTCCTCCTCCACCGACGGCACCACATGGGGCCCGCCGGTGGCCGTGCTGCCCGCGGGGAGCCCGAGCCTGTGGGACCAGGCCGTGGTCGTCGACAGCCGCCACCGGCTGCACCTGCTGCTGGGCGGAGGCGAGCTGGGCGGTGTCCCCGGCTTTGGGCACGCGCGGTTCGCCAACGGCGCCTGGGCCACGGTCCAGACGAAGCCGCAGGCCGTGAACTTCGACGGCCTGGTCTCCGCCATCGACGCCGGCGACCGCATTCACCTCGTGTGGCGTTCCGGCCGCGGGGACCAGGCCCGCCTGTTCCACTCCGTCTACCAGGTCGCCCCCTGACCCGCGGTGCCCCTCGGCGGCGGCGGGTGCACGAAAGGCCATCCTGCCGCCGGCGATTCTCGCCGGCCTTGCCCTCCTGAGGCCGATCGTGCACACTTGGGATTCCACGCGCGAAACCCCCTCCCCTCCCAGCTTCGTCCCATGCCGCTGACCTCCCGATTTGCAGCCGGCCTCGCGGTGGCGCTCACGGCCGGGCTCCTGGTCGGTTCCGCTCCTCTCCGTGCCCAGGCCGGCGGAACGGCGAGCCTGGACGTGGTGGTGGTAGACTCGGCGGGAGGGCCGATCGCCGAAGTGCTGGTGGAGGTGGCCGGGGTGCGCGGGGGGGTGAGAACCAACGACCTCGGGGTGGCCCGCGTGAACGGCGTACCCGCTGGAACCCGGCTGGTGTACGCCTACCGGCTGGGCTTTGGCGCGGCCCGCGTGTCCGTGCAGTTCGCCACGGGCGCAGTCGCCTCTACCCGGATCACGCTCACCACCGACGCGGTAACGCTGGCCGGGGTCCAGGTGGTGGTGGATCCCGTCGTCCGCAGTCTCCAGCAGGCGGGCTTCTACGCGCGGCAGCGAAGGGGCATGGGGGCCTTCATGACCGGCGACCGCATCGACGAGCTTCGGCCGATGCGGACCGTCGACCTCTTCCGCCGGATGAGGGGCTTCAAGGTCGTGTACGACGCACGGGGATTCATGGACCTGCAGACGACGAGAGGAACGGCAGGCCTCGGCAACTGCACGACCCCGGTGATCTTTCTGGACGGAGTGAGGATCCCGGCGCGCACCAGCGCCCGTGAAGACGTCCTCTCGTTCATCAACCCGGAAAGCCTGGCCGGGGTCGAAGCCTACGCGGGCGGGGCATCGATCCCGGCCGAGTACAACTTCACCGGCTCGGCGTGCGGCGTGGTGCTGCTGTGGACGCGGACCCAGTAACGGCGCCAACCAGGAATCCCCCCGCGCGTGAGAAACGCCGCGTCTGCCGGCAAGGAGCGAAGGAAGGGCCGGGGAGAGCGCTCCCCGGCCCTTCCTTGCGTCGGTGCCTTCGCTCCGGGGCGTCGCGCACGTGCAGCTTTTCCGGGCGGTGAGGATGTTGCATGGGGGGCCGCGCTCGCACCCGCGGAGGCGGACGCCGCCCGCCGGGATCTACACCGCCACCGGTGACGGTTCGTGAACGGTCCTGATCATTACCGCCGGCAGCTGGAGACGGTGGCGGAGAACGCGACGCTGGCGCTGTTCATCATGGACGAGCACCAGCGCTGCACGTACATGAACCGCGCGGCCGAGGAGCTGACGGGCTTTCGTCTGCAGGAGCTGCAGGGCAAGGCGCTCCACTACTACGTCCATCACACCCGCCCCGACGGCACTCCCTATCCCCTGGAGGAGTGCCCCATCGACCAGGCCTTTCCCCAGAACATGCGCGAGCAGGGGGTAGAAACGTTCGTCCACAAGGACGGGCACTTCTACCCCGTGGCGTTCACCGCCAGCCCCATCCGCCAGGAGGGCCGCACGGTGGGCACCATCATCGAGGTGCGCGACATCACCGACGAAGTGCGGGTGGAGCGGCGCCTGGCCTTTCTGGCGGCGCTGGGCCAGGCGCTGCAGCCGCTGACCGACCCGGACCAGGTGGTGGCCACCGCCGCCCGGCTGCTGGGCGAGCACCTGCAGGTGGACCGCTGCGCCTATGCCGAGGTGGAGGCCGACGAGGACCACTTTCTCCTCACGGGCGACTACACGCGGGGCGACACGGCCAGCATCGTGGGGCGGTACGCGATGTCGGCGTTCGGGGCCGAGGCGCTGCGGCTGATGCGGCGGGACGAGCCGTACGTGGTGGACGACATGGCCACGGACCCCCGCGTTTCCGAGGGGGACCGCGCCGCGTACGAGCAGACGCAGATCCGCGCCGTGATCTCCATGCCGCTGCACAAGGCCGGGCGCTTCGTGGCGGGGATGGCGGTGCACCAGCGCACCCCGCGGCACTGGCTGGACGAGGACGTGGAGCTGCTGCGCACCGTGACGCAGCGCTGCTGGGAATCCATCGAGCGGGCACGCGCGCTGCGCAGCCTGCAGGAAAGCGAACGCCGCCTGCGCGCCGCCCTGGCACAGGCCGAGGCCGCCCGCGACCGTGCCGAACGGCTGCAGGCGCTCACCGCCGCGCTGGCGCGGGCCCGCACGGTGGACGACGTGGCGACCGTGGTCGTGGCCGACATGGTGGGGGCGCAGGGCGCGCAGACCGGGGCACTGGCCGTGCGGACGCCAGACGGCGAGGCGCTGGAGCTGCTGCGCACCGTCGGCTTTCCCGAGCCGGTGCCGGCGCACGTGATGCGGCAGCGGCTTGATTTCCGCAGCCCCCTGACGGAGTGCTACCGCACCCAGTCACCCGTGTGGGTGGAGACGCGCGAGGGAGCCGAAGGGCTGGACGCACGCTATCCCCTCGTCGCGCCCACCTGGGACTCGCTGGGCGTGGCGGCCGCGGCCTTCGTGCCCCTGCTGGTGGCCGGCGAAACCGTGGGTGTGATCTCGTTTTCGTTCGACGCGCCCCGGGCGTTCACCCCCGGGCAGCGCGCCTTTCTCCTGGCCGTGGGGCAGCAGGCCGCGCTGGCGGTGGAGCGCGCCCGGCTGTTCGAGGCCGAGCACGCCGCCCGCGCAGAGGCCGAGCGCGCCAACCGCGCCAAGAGCGAGTTCCTGGCCGTGATGAGCCACGAGCTGCGCACCCCGCTGAACGCCATCGGCGGGTACGCGGAACTCATCGGCATGGGGATCCGCGGACCCGTCACCGAGCAGCAGCACGAGGACCTGCGGCGCATCCAGGCCAGCCAGCGGCACCTGCTGGGGCTGATCAACGAGGTGCTGAACTACGCGCGGCTGGAAACCGGCACCGTGCGCTACGACGTGGCCGACGTGGACCTGGGCGAGGTGCTGGCCGCCGCCCAGGCGCTGGTGGGCCCGCAGGCGCAGGCCAAGGAGCTGTCCCTTGCCGTCGCCCGCTGCCCGGCCGGGCTGGCCGCCCGCGCCGACGCCGAGAAGGTGCGGCAGGTGCTGGTGAACCTGCTCTCCAACGCGGTGAAGTTCACCGCGCCGGGCGGCCGGGTGGAGCTGTCGTGCGCGGCGTCCGGGAGTGACGTGCACGTCCTGGTGCGCGACACGGGCATCGGCATTGCCGGCGACCAGATGGAGCGCGTCTTCGAGCCGTTCGTGCAGGTGCGGGCAGACCTGGCGCGCACGGCCGAGGGCACGGGGCTGGGGCTGGCCATCAGCCGCGACCTGGCGCGTGGGATGGGGGGCGACCTGACGGCCGAAAGCACGCCCGGCGTGGGGAGCACCTTCACGCTCACCCTTCCCGCGGCGGGGTAGCCCGGTCTCAGCTTTCCTTCCGGCGGCACGCCATGCGGCGGCGCTGGCGCCGGTCCTGCTTTCTGTGCGCGACATGAACGACGAATACCACGACCGCTCCCCCGCCTTTTCCACCGCGTCGCCCCCCGGCCGCGAATCGGCCGAGCGGGTGGCCGCGTGGAAGCGGGGCGAGGAACTCGTCCGCGACCCGGCCGCCGCGCCGCCGCGCGACCCGTACCGCGGCCAGGCGCCGGCCGAGGTGGCCGACCGCGCCTTTGCCGCGCTGGCCGAGAACGTCCGCGACTACGCCATCTTCCTGATGGACCCGGAGGGCGTGATCACCTTCTGGGGCGAGGGCGCGCGGCTGATCAAGTGGTGGTCCCGCGAAGAGGCCGAGGGCTCCCACCTTCGCATGCTGTACCCGGACGGCGGCGCGGAAGACGGCACGGCCGAGGACCACATTCGCCAGGCGGCGGAGTCGGGCGAATACATCGGCCAGGGCCACCGCGTGCGGGCCGACACCTCTACGTTCTGGGCCCGCGTCTCATTGACCGCGCTGCGCGATACGGAGGGAAAGCTTCTGGGCTTCGCCAAGGTCACGCGCGACCTGACGGCCAAGCGGGCCGAGGAGGCCGCGCTCCTGATCGCCCAGCACCAGGCCGAGGCGGCCATCCGGCTGAAGTCGGAGCTGCTGCAGGACCGGGGCCGCACCGAGGGGGAGGATCGGCGGGCCGGCGAGCTGGAGGGGGCCACCGCGCAGCTGCGGGAAGAGCGCGCCGAGCGGTCGCGGCTGGAGGCCACGCGCTACGTGCTGCTGCGCCAGCTGATCGCCGCCGAGGAGCAGGAGCGCATTCGCCTTTCGCGCGAGCTTCACGACCAGCTGGGGCAGCTCGTGACGGCGCTCCGCCTGGGGCTGCGGGGGCTGCGCAGCGGAAACGGCTCGGCGGGGGCCGCGCTGGACGACCTGGAGGCGCTGACGGTGCAGCTGGCGGGCGAGCTCAGCCACATTGCCTCGGAGCTGCGCCCTCCCGCGCTGGACCGGCTGGGGCTGCAGCAGGCGCTGCAGGCGTACGTGGAAGACTGGGCCGCCCGCTACGGCATCGCCACCGGGTTCCAGCCACTGGGCGTGGACGACGAGCGGTTCGCGCTGGAGGTGGAAACGACCCTCTTCCGCACCGTCCAGGAAGCGCTCACCAACGTGGCCAAGCACTCGGCCGCGCAGAACGTGAGCGTGATCCTGGAGCGGCGCCCGGGGAGCGTGGGGGTGATCGTGGAAGACGACGGCGCGGGCTTCGACCCCGTCGCCATGGCTTCCCCGGGCGCGCGCACGCGGCGCATCGGGCTGGTGGGCATGCGCGAGCGCGTGGAGCTGCTGGGGGGCACGCTGGAGGTGGAATCCGCCCCGGGCGCCGGCACCACCCTGTTCATCCGCCTTCCCACCCACGACACCGGCCCGTAGCCGCTCGCGGGGCCCGAGGGCGGCACCATTCTCGCAACGGCCGGCGGACCCGCGCGCAGGCAGGCTCGCGCGGCTCGGCCGCGTGCTCCCCGGGGCACGCGGTCGTTCGCGTCCTCCAAATACGTTGCAGCGGTGACCCCCATCGATACCAGCCCCCCCGCGGGGGCCGACCAGCCCGCCGAGCATTACCGGCGGCAGCTGGATACGCTCGCCCGGAACGCCACGCTGGCGCTGTTCATCATGGACGAGCACCAGCG
>NZ_DATBNB010000086.1 GCF_036554565.1 Longimicrobium sp.
AGTGCGTGAGTGCGAAAGTGCGAAAGTGCGAAAGTGCGAAAGTGCGAAAGTGCGAAAGTGCTCGCGACGCAGTCCTGAGTCGCCGCGCGCGGAAGCGGCCGAAGCGCGATCGAATTCTCCCCTCTCCGCATGCGCAGCATGCGGGGAGGGGCCGGGGGAGGGGCCTGCCGCGGCATGCGCCGGCGCAGGTCGAAGCGCCCCAACGCCTGCCACGTGTACTTCCGCCTGATGACCCAGCCAAAATCCAGCCGCCCACACGCGCGGCGTGGTTCCTGCTAGCGCCCACTTGTGCCCCGCGCGCCCTTCGCGCGGCGGATGCGGACGGAAACAAAAGCGATGGCCCAACACTCCAAGAAGCACACCGGCATCACCAGCGGCCCGCCGCCCGTGGTCGCGCCCGGCGAATCCGAGACGCTGCTCTCCACGCCGCCGGCGCCCGCCCCCGCGGCGGCCGAGACGCCTGTCCACACGTCGCATCCCGGGCGGATGCAGACGGACGAGGGACAGCCGCAGCCGCCCGCGCACCAGCGCCTGCTGGAGCGGCTGGTCGACGCGCGCTCGTATCCGTTCCTGCGCGTGATCGCCTACTACGTGGTGGTCTCGGCGCTGATGTCGCTGGCCGTGTACTACAGCCCCACGGTGCGCGAGGCCATCCTGTCGCCCGTGGCGCTGCCGCTGGAGCGGGGCGGCGACCTGGCGGCGGGCCCCGTGGGCGACTACGGCGCGCGCATCTCGCTTCAGGAAGCCGGGCAGCGCGCGCTGGGCACCGTGCTCGTCATCCTGGGCGCCCTGCTGCTGGTGGTGCCCGTGGCGTGGGTGTACATGCTCACCAAGCGCTTCCGGTACGACCCCGCGCTGGTGGCGTCGGTGATCATCCTGCCCATCGTGGTGGCGGGGATCGCGCTCGTCGTGAAGAACAGCATCGCGCTGGCGTTCGCGCTGGCGGGCATCGTGGCGGCGGTGCGCTTCCGCAACACGCTCGAAGACCCCCGCGACGCCGTCTACATCTTTCTGGTGATCGGCATCGGCCTGTCGTCGGGGGTGCAGGCGCTCGACGTGGCCCTGGCCATGTCGTTCGCCTTCAACCTGGTGGTGCTCACGGTGTGGAAGTTCAACGTGGGCTCCATCTACAGCGGCCGGTACGCGCGCACCGGCATCCTGTCGGTGGGCCCGCAGCGGCTGCTGATGGCGCAGGAGCCCGAGGCGCAGCGAACCGTGCGCAGGCGGATGCTCGACAAGGCCACCGACGTGAAGACCGACGGCATCCTGCTGGTGCACAGCACCCAGCCCGACGTGGCCCGCATGACGGTGCAGGAGGCGCTGGCCGACATGGCCAAGGACTGGCAGCTGGTAGACGTGGTGAGCCGCGATGACGGGATGCGGACGCTGGAATACCTCGTGCGGCTGAAGCGCAACGGGAGCGCCGCGGGAATCGTGGGCGCACTCGACGAGCGCTGGTCGGAGCAGGTGGCGGCGGCGGAGTACGTTCCGTTCCGCGCGCGGCGCAAGAAACGCAAGGGACGCTGAGCCCCGTCCAACGGGCTCCGTAACGATATCCAACCGAACGGCAGTGGTGATGAACGGCAGGACGATTTCGCGGCGCGCGGCCCGGCTGGGGTGCGCGGCCGCCATGCTGATGGGTGCCGCGGCGTGCGGCTCGCCCGTGGCCGGGCTGGGCCGCCTGGCCGGCGTGCTGGCGCCCGAAGACTCGGTGGTCCTCAACCTGGTGCTGATCGGCGACGCGGGGCTTCCCAACCCCGCCGGCGAGCCGGTGCTGAACGCGCTGCGCGAAGAGATCGCCCAGGCGCCCGACCGCAGCTTCGTGGTGTTCCTGGGCGACAACGTGTATCCCGTGGGCCTGGGCGACACCGCCACGGCCGAGGGGCGCGAGGGGCTGCGCATCCTTCGCGCGCAGATGGCGCCCCTGCTGGAAACGGGGACGCGGGGCGTGTTCGTGCCGGGCAACCACGACTGGGCGCAGGGCGCCTCCGTCGGGCTGGAGCACGTCACCCGGCAGGCGCGCTTCATCAACGCCAACGGCGGCGGACGGGTGACGATGGAGCCGCGCGACGGCTGCCCCGGTCCGGTGGTGCTGGACGTGGACGGCGTGCTGCGGGTGATCGCCATCGACTCGCACTGGTGGCTGCACCCCGGGCAGAAGCCGGGCCCCGGCAGCCGATGCCGGCCGGCCACGGAGCAGGGCGTCATCGACTCGCTGCGCGTGGCGCTGGCCACGGCGGGCGACCTGCGCACCGTCGTCGTCGCGCACCACCCGCTGGTGAGCGGAGGGCAGCACGGCGGCTACTTCGACTGGCCCACCTACCTGTTCCCGCTGCACCCCTGGGCACGGCTGGCCGGCCTCTTCGCCCGGCAGGACGTCACCGGCCGCGAGTACCGCCACATGGCCACGTCGCTGCAGCGCGCCTTCGTGGTCGACACGCCCATGGTGTACGCCGCCGGGCACGAGCACAACCTGCAGGTGTTCCGCCGTGAACCCGCCAAGTACATGCTGGTCAGCGGCGGGGGCATCTACGGCCACACCACGCCCACGCGGCGCATCACCGGCATCCGCTACATCCGCGAGGCCAGCGGCTACCAGCGCATCTCCATCCTTGCGGACGGGCGCATGCGGCTGAGCGTGGTGGTGGTGAACGCCGACGGAAGCCGCCACGAAGACTACTCGCAGTGGCTGGACGTGCCGAAGATCGAACGTCCCCAGCCCGATTCCACCGCGCCGCCGCCATCCACAACGACGGGGGGCGGCCGATGACGCCGCGCCGGCTGGCCGTTCTTCTCGCCATCG
>NZ_DATBNB010000087.1 GCF_036554565.1 Longimicrobium sp.
GGGGCTGGTCTTGGACGGGCCAGTGGGACCTGGGATACCAGGTCCGCTCGCCCGACGGCCGCCTGCTGATCATGATGAACGATCCGCGCGATTTCGGGCCCGCGGCGGTGGTCAGGATCGGCAGGGACGCCCGCGAGGGCCGCGCGCCCGGCTACGATTCATACATCCCCTGCGCCGACCTGGACGGCGCAGTGATGATCATGCAGGTGGAGGCGCAGGGTGAGGGCGGCGAGCTGGCCGTGCGGATGAACCAGGCGGGCGCCGCGGCCGTGCAGTCCACCGCGGAGCGCCTGGATTCCGCGCTGCGCCAGGCCGGGCTGACGGCGGAAGAGTGGGACCGGGTGGTGACGATGATCTGGGAAGCGGCGACCGACGAAATGTTCGCGACGAACCCGGCGGGGCTGGACGCCGTCGCGGGATCGAAAGCCGCCGGCGACCGCCGCCGCGCGAATGTAGCCTGGTACATGCGCAACCAGGCGGTCATCGACCCCGCCGTGCAGGCGACGACCGCGAACTAGGCGATCTCTGCGCATTCGTCGAAGAACCAGAACTGCATTTCACGCAGAGGCCGCAGAGGGAACCGAGAGGACGCAGAGGAACGACGATCGGGCGGAACCGGAGATGAAGAACGGGTGGAGGTCGGGAGACGAAATCTCCGCGGCCTCCGCCCTTGTTTTTTCGCCCAGCGTGCAGGCCGAAGAGGTCACGCGTAGGCGGGTGCGCGGCCCATCGCGCGCAAGCAAATCTCGAGTTCCGCGCCGATCTCGAACGACTGGACGGGCGATTCGATGATCACGGGAACATGCGGCGGGATGAGCCGCGCAACGCGTTCGAAGTCGTCGGCAGCCGCCTCGCTCAGGCGCACGTGCCGGCTTTGCTCATTCAGCTCGCTCAGGTGAACCTGTGTGATGCGGTCGCCGAAGGCCTGCAACATCCGAACGGTCTCGCGCATCGAGGGGTCACACTGGCGTGCGTGGGCCAGGTCCAGGCAGAACGACGCCGCGGGCAGGTGCTTGAACACGGCGTGCATCTCCGCCGCCGTGCGCCCGATCGGCTTCCGGCGGTCCATGTTCTCCACGCAAAGCGTACTTCCGAACTCCGCCCACACCCCGGCGTCGTGCAGCGTGTCGGGGTGAACCACCACCTGCCACCCGCGTTGGGCGATGGGGCGAAGCGCCCGTGCGACCTCGCGCTCCTTGGCCCGCGGGAACGCGCTGGGCGCATGAACGGAGATGTAGTGGTACCCGTCGAGGGGCAGCGCGGGAAGGCCGGCGACCAGGGGGCCGAGTTCGTGAATGCGCAGTGCCGAGAGCTCGATGGCGTCCGTCTGATGCCCAAACAGCAGGCCAAGCGCGGCGCGGGCATCGGACAGCGCGATGCATCCGGTAGAGAAGCCGATGCAGTCCATCAGAACACCCCGTAGCGGATGGTGAACTCCCGTAGCGGCACTTCGAAGAAAAGCCGCGTCAGCGCATCGTGGAACCGGGTTCCCAACTGGCGAGCTTCCTGGTACACCGCATTGGAATCTGCCTCCTCGGGGCGCAGCCGCTTCAACGTTTCGCGCTTTCCCGCGTCGTTCATCACGCCCAGGAACTCGTCGTACGTATCGAAGATGGCTCGCCCCGCGACCGAAGTTTCCCCGAAGGAATCTAGCACGACTTGCGCCACGATGTCCAGCGGCGTCGCTCCCACGAGCTGGGCAAGATACTGCGTCACCTGCCGCGCGTCGTGATAGGGGCTGGTGCGGCGTGCTCCGGGGAACTGTTCGCCACACAGATAGCAGCTCAGCAGCCCCGCACTGTACAGCAGCTTTCGCGACAGGCGCAGCTTCGTGGTGCGGAGCGCCCACTTGTCGGCCTGGCGCACGCGGCGCTTGTGGGCGAAGTCCACGGCCATGGTTCGCCAGTACCGCGCAAAGTCGTTCAGGAGGAACCGTGGAACGCGGAACGGGGTGTCGTTGGGGCTCAGCAGGTCTTCTTCGATATACCGCGTGAGAATGCTCTCCACCACGTGCTCGTACGCTCGGGCGGGCCCGATGCACGCCGACTCCAGCAGAAGGAGCAGGCGTTGCGTGGTGTTCTGGTTCGTGTCGTCGTCGCCCCCGATCTTGTGGATCAGGTCGTGGCTGAAGGTGAGGCTTCCGAAAGCACCACCGGCGGTCGGAGGATTGATGCCGAGCGAGCCGAGCTTTGCCCGGATCCGCTGCGTGGTGTCCCAGTGCTCCGGATTGGCGGCGCCGTCCACCAGGAGGGTCCAATCCACGTCGCTTCCCGCCGTGAACTCGTTGCGCGCGAGCGAGCCGAACACGACCAGCGTCGTATCCTGCGGGACGGCGGCGGTCAGGTGGACCCTCAAGGCCTTGAGCTTGGCCGCCGAGCGCTCGCGTGAAGCGGTGATGTTCGGCCACTCGGCGCCGCACGCGTCCCGCAGCTGGAGCACGGGGGCGGGGGGATCGACGGCAAGGCTCCGGTCGTTCAGTTTCATCCGCCCAATGTAGCGGCGGATGCTGGAACGTGGACAGAGTGTCGATCGCCCCCGCGAGATCGGCGGTTTTCGCTCGCTACGCTGTTACTGTGACCAGGGCGGCACCACGCCGTTCATCCGCGCGTAGGCGATGGACTGGCCCAGGTGCTCGTTCATGTGCGCCAGCAGCTGCAGCAGCACCGACCACTGCGGCACGTCGCGCCCGTACAGCTTGGTGGTCGCCGCCAGCTGCCCGTCGCTGATCCCGCGCACCACCTGCCGCACGTGCTCGTGCGAGCTGCGCAGCAGGTCCAGCACCTCGGCCTTGCGGGCCCGATTTTCCACGCTGTCGGCATCCAGTCCTTGGGGCGCGGCCACGCCCATCGAAGACGCGGGATAGTAGTAGTTATAGTGGCCCACGTGCGCGTAGACGCGGGCGACCGGCATCACTCCCTCGCCCGGGCTCCACGCGTAGCGGTCCTCCGGCATGGCCTCCGCGAGTTCGATGAACTTGATCATCGAGTTGTTGAACTGGCGAAGGAACTCGTCGCGAAAGTTCGGCGGCGCGGCCTGCGCGCGGGCGTCCGCCGCGGTCAGGGCGACAAACAGCAGGGGCAGCAGCAGGCGGATCGGTCGCATGGGCCGGCGGGGTGCGGGTGGATGTGGGCCTGGAGTTCCTCTCACTGACTCCGGTGCTGCCGGAAAGGTTGCGCTCCCGGTGCCCGCGGCGCCAGCCCCGTTGTACAGCGCCGCGGGGACGATGTATTCTCATCGGCGTCAGCCTTCGGTCCATCCCGTTCGGTGCAGCGCCATGATTACCGACCACGACATCGCCTTTCCCACGCTCACCGCGGCGCAGATCCACGCGCTGCGGCCCCGCGGAACGCTGCGGCACGTCGGCGCGGGCGAAACGCTGTGGGAAGAGGGCCAGCGCGGGATGCCGTTCTTCGTGGTGCTCGAAGGCGAGATGGAGATCGTGGACCCCTCGGGCGACGAGGTGCGCCGGATCACCGTTCACCGCGCCGGCGAGTTCAGCGGCGACGTCGACATGCTTTCCGGCCGCACCAGCCTGGTGCGCGCGCAGATGCTGGGGCCGGGCCAGGTGCTGGAGCTGGATTCCGAAGCGCTGCGCCGGGTGATCCGCGAAATCCCGGACATCAGCGAGGTGCTGCTTCGCGCCTTCCTGATGCGCCGGCAGCTGCTGCTGAGCGACGGCTACCGGGGGATGCAGATCATCGGCTCGCGCTTCTCCCCCCAGGCGCACGCCATCCGCGAGTTCTGCAGCCGCAACAACATCCCGTTCACCTGGGTGGACGTGGAGCAGGACCCGCTCGCCGAGGAGCTGCTCTGCCGATTTCACGTGCTTCCGGAGCAGACGCCCATCGTCGTCGGACGCGGCGGCGAGCTGCTCGCCAACCCCAGCATTCCCGAGCTGGCGCACTACATGGGGCTGGAGGCGCACGTTGCCGAGGGCGAGGTGTTCGACCTGGTGGTGGTCGGTGCCGGGCCCGCCGGGCTGGCGGCCGCCGTGTACGCCGCCTCGGAGGGGCTGCGCGTGCTGACGGTGGAGGGCGAGGGCGTGGGCGGGCAGGCCGGCACCAGCTCGCGCATCGAGAACTACCTGGGCTTTCCCGCGGGCATCTCCGGCCCCGAGCTGGCGCGCAACGCGCTGCTGCAGGCGCAGAAGTTCGGCGCACGCATCTCCGTTCCGCAATCGGCCGTGCGGCTGGGGACGCAGGGCGGCTTGCGCGTGGTGACGCTGGATGACGGCTCGCGGCTCGTCACCCGCTGCGTGCTGGTGGCCAGCGGCGCCGAGTACCGCACGCTGGGCATCCCCAACCTGCGCCAGCTGGAGGGCGCGGGCGTGTACTACGCCGCTACGGAGATGGAGGCGCGGCTGTGCGGGGGCGAAGAAGTGGTCATTGTGGGCGGGGGCAACTCCGCGGGGCAGGCGGCCATGTACCTGTCGCGGCACGCCGCCCGGGTGAACGTGGTGATCCGGGGCGACGACCTGGGCAAGGGCATGTCGCGCTACCTGGTAGATCGGGTGGAGCGCACGCCCAACATCACCGTCCACCAGGCCTGCCAGGTTTCCGCGGTGGAGGGCGACGGCGCGCTGCGCGAGGTTCGCCTGCGCTACGCCGGAGTGGATGAGGAGAGGGTGATCCCCACCCGCGCGCTGTTTCTGTTCATCGGCGCGCAGCCGCGCACGGCGTGGCTGAGCGGGTGCGTGGAGCTGGACCGCAATGGCTTCGTGCTCACCGGCGAGGAGACGAAGCGCGACGGCCTGTCCGTGGAGGCGTGGAAGGAAGCTGCACGCGCGCCATACTTCCTGGAGACCAGCCTGCCCGGCGTGTTCGCCGCGGGAGACGTGCGTGCCGGGTCGGTCAAGCGCGTGGCCTCGGCCGTGGGCGAGGGCTCCATGGCCATCAGCTTCGTGCACGCCCACATCGGCGCGGCTGTCTAGCTTTTCGACATTTCAGCGAGGGAGAACCTGATGGATACGTGCACGCACCTT
>NZ_DATBNB010000088.1 GCF_036554565.1 Longimicrobium sp.
GGGAAGCGGCGGCAGCGGCGAGGGCTCGCCGCGCGCAAAGGCCTGGTACAGGGCCGTCAGCTCGCGCCCCAGGATGCCCGTGGACCAGCCGTCGGTGATCGCGTGGTGCAGGTTCCACAGCAGGGCGTGCTCGTCGGCCGACAGGCGCACGAGGGAGGCGCGGAAGAGCGGGCCCTCCTCCAGCCGGAAGGGAGCCGCGGCGTCGGCGCGCGCCAGCCGCTCCAGCTCGGCCATCGCCTCTTCGCCAGGGAGCGCGGAGAGGTCCGTCACCTCCAGGCGGAAGGGCGATGGAGGGGCAACCACCTGCACCGGCTCTCCGCCGCGATCTTCCAGGCGCGTGCGCAGCGTCTCGTGGCGCCGCACCAGCTCGTCGACGGCACGCTCCAGCGCGGCCACGTCCAGGGGGCCGGGGATGCGCCAGACGCGGGGCATGGAGTAGGCGGTGCTCCCCGGCTCCAGCCGATCCAGCAGCCACAGCCGCCGCTGCGCGAACGACGCGGGAAACTCGGAGGGGCGCTCGCCGCCGCCCTGCCCGGCCGGCGCCGCGGCTGCGCCGCCCTTGAGCTTCAGCTTCAGCAGCCTCTGCTTTTCGGGCGACAGCTGGGCCAGCCGGGAGATGATATCGGTCATGTCCTGCTCTGTATGCGATGGGCGTCCGGCGAGACGGAGATGCCGGGTGCCTGGTGCTTCACGGCTGCGGTTCAGCGCGGCGCGCCCGTTCGTGCTCGGCGGGCCGCTACGCTGGTGAGGGGGGCGACGAACCTGGCCGCCGCATGCCGCGGCGGCCGTTTCCCCCGACCCCCACAGGCGTCGACCTACGCGTTTTAGGGCAACGATTTGGGTTTGCGGTGTCTAATAAAGTATGTCCGCCGCCCGAGTCGCGCTACCCCGACCCGGACAATCCCTTGCTGTTGCTGGGGTTATGCCAAAACCCCCGCCCCCGCCCCCAACCGGCAAGCGGCGGAAAGCGTGGGAGAGGGCATTTTTCTGCCGCCTCGGAGTTCAGGGCGCGGGAGTTCCGTTCGTCACAGCGTTGATGGGACGGGTCATGGATCCTCTCCCCCGTGTGCCGCTCCCCCGCTCCGATCCACTCCCCGCCCCGCCAGTGCCCGGCGGATGGCGGCGCGGTCGCGCCCCCGCCGCCTGCCCCCCTCAGGCGCGGACCCCGGCGCCCCGGCGCCCTCGCCCCCGGCCCCCAGGTGGTCGGCCAGCGCCGAGACGGTGGGAAAGCGGAAGAGGTCGGCGATGGGAATCTTGCGGTCCAGCGCTTCGCGGAGACGGGCCTGCACCTTCACGAGCAGGAGGGAGTGCCCGCCCAGGTCGAAGAAGTTTTCCTTCACCCCCACCCGGGCCCGGCCCAGCACCTCGGCCCAGATTTCCGCCAGCGCCGCCTCCAGGGGGCGGCGCGGCGGCGCGTAGCTCGTTCCGGCGGAAACCGGCTCCGGCGCCGGCAGCGCCCCGCGGTCCAGCTTGCCGTTGCGCATCAGCGGCAACTGGTCCAGCACCACGAAATCCGCCGGCACCATGTACTCCGGCAGGCTCCGCCGCAGGTGCTCCCGCAGCTCGTCGGCCTCGGCGCCGCCCACCACGTACGCCACCAGCCACCCGTTGCCCGGCACGTCCTCGCGCGCCACTACCACGCAGTCAGTGACGCTGTCGTGCGCCCGCAGCACGGATTCGATCTCCCCCGGCTCGATGCGGAAGCCGCGGATCTTCACCTGCCCGTCCAGGCGGCCCAGGAACTCCAGCGTGCCATCCGCCCGCCAGCGCGCCCGGTCGCCCGTGCGGTACAGCCGTGCGCCTTCGGCCGAGAACGGGTCGGGGACGAAGCGCTCCGCGGTCAGCCCGGAGCGGCCCAGGTAGCCGCGCGCCACCCCCGCCCCGCCGATCAGCAGCTCGCCCGGTACGCCCACAGGCTGCGGGCTCCCGAACTCGTCGCAGACGTACAGGCGCACGTTCCCCAGAGGACGGCCGATGGGGTGCCCCTCCACCATCCCGTCCGCCGGGACGGGGTGCACGGACGCAAGGATGGTCCCCTCGGTGGGGCCGTAGAGGACGTGCGACTCCGCCCTGGAAAACGCCTCACGCATTTCCGCCAGCAGGTCGGCCGGTACCCGGTCGCCGCCCACGAAGGCGCGCCGCAGCCGGGCCAGCCGGGGCGTCTCGCGCTCCGCATGCACCAGCTGCCGCATCAGCGCGGGGACCGCGTGCAGGAGCGTGGCGTCGGCGACCTCCTCCAGCAGCGCGGGCACGTCCAGCACCCGGTCGCGCTCCACCAGGCGCACCGCGCCCCCCGAGGTGAGCGGCAGCAGCGATTCGAAGAGCCAGATGTCGAAGGCGTGCGACGCCAGCGCCGGCATCACGTCGCCCACCCCGACGCCGAACGCCTCGCGCGTAGCTGCCAGGAGGTTGGACAGGGAGCCGTGCTCCACCAGCACTCCCTTGGGCCGGCCGGTAGAGCCGGAGGTGTAAATGACGTACGCCAGGCCCGCGTCGGACGCAGGTACCTCCGGCGCTTCGTCCACCGCCGTCTCCGCGAGCTGGTCCACCCGCACCAGGGTGGCTCCGTGCTCCGGAAGCGCCCCGACCGTGCCTCCCGTGGCAACCACCACCGGGAGGGCCGCATCGGCGATGATCCACCCCAGCCGCTCCGCCGGAGACCCCGGATCCAGGGGGACGTACGCGCCGCCCGCCTTCCAGATCCCCAGCACCCCCACCAGCAGCTCGGGGGTGCGCTCCACGCACAGCCCCACCGGGGTCTCGGGCCCGACCCCCAGCTCGCGCAGGTGCCGGGCGAGCACCGCCGCGCGCTGGTCCAGCTCGCCATAGGTCACGGCCTCGCGGCCGGCCAGCAGGGCGACGGCTTCGGGAGCGCGGCGCGCCCACTGGGCGAAGAGCGCGTGGACCGGCGGTGTGGTGTATCCGCGCGCCGTCTGGTTCCACGTGCCCAGCACCTGCTCGCGCTCCGCCTGGCCCAGCAGCTCCAGCCGCGAAAGCCGCACGTCCGCATCCGCCGCGACCTGCTCCAGCACCCGCGCCAAGTGGCCGAGCATCCGCTCGATGGTGCCGCGCTCGAAGAGGGCGGTGTTGTAGTTCAGGCTGCCGAGCAGCCCCTCGTCGGTTGCCGCGAGCGTCAGGGCGAGGTCGAACTTCGCGGCCTCGGACTCCGTTTCCACGCCCTGCACGCCCAGCCCCCCGAGCCCGCCGCCCGCACCCTGGGCGTTGCCCAGCGTGAACGACACCTGGAAGAGCGGCGAGTGGCTCAGGCTGCGCTCCGGGCTCAGCTCCGCCACGAGCTTTTCGAAGGGCACCTCCTGGTGCTCGTACGCCCCCAGCGTCACCTCGCGCACCCGCCGCAGCACCTCGCGGAAAGATGGATCTCCCGAAAGGTCGGTCCGCAGCACCAGCGTGTTGACGAAGAAGCCGATCAGCCCCTCCACCTCGTTCCGCGCCCGCCCGGCGATGGGGCTGCCCACCACCACGTCGTCGCTGCCGGCGTACTTGCCCAGCAGCACCTGGAAGGCGCTCAGCAGCGTCATGTACAGCGTCGCACCCTCGCTCCGCCCCAGCGCCTGCAAGCGCTCCAGCAGCTCCGGGGAGAGCTCCACCGGAACCGTCGCGCCCCGGTACGTCTGCACCGGCGGGCGGGGACGGTCGGTGGGCAGCTCCAGCAGCTCCGGTGCGCCCGCCAGGCGCTCCCGCCAGTACGAGAGCTGCCGCTCCAGGGCCTCGCCCTCCAGCTGCTCGCGCTGCCACACGGCGTAGTCGGCGTACTGCACCCCCAGCTCCGGCAGCGGCGATTCCCGCCCGTCGCGGTACGCCTCGTACAGCGCCGACAGCTCCCGGTAGAGCACCCCCATGCTCCACCCGTCGCTGACGATGTGGTGCATCGAGAGCAGCAGCACGTGGTCCCCGGCGCCCAGCCGCAGCAGACCCGCGCGGAAGAGCGGGCCCGACGCAAGGTCGAAGGGCCGCGCCGCCTCCTCGCCGGCGCGTCGCCCGAGTGCCGCCCCGCTCGGGTCCGCCAGGTCGTCCACCGGCAGCGTGAACCCGCCGAAGG
>NZ_DATBNB010000089.1 GCF_036554565.1 Longimicrobium sp.
GGCCGGTTCTTCGCGCGCATCGGCCAGGCGCTGGACCGGCTGTTCGGCGGGCTGGCGTCGGAAAGCTCCGTGCTGTTCTGGATTCTCGTCGGCATTCTGGCCGCGCTGGGGCTGGCGCTGATCGTGGCCCTGCTCTACACCATCCTGGGCCGCCTTTCCGACGCCGGCGCCGCCTCCGCCCGCACGCCGTCCGCCGGGGCCCAGGGGCCGCGCCGTACCCTCGACGCCGCGGGATGGGAAGAAGAGGCCCGGCGCCTGGCCGCCGAGGGCCGGTACCGCGACGCGGCGGTGGCGCTGTACCAGGCCCTGCTGCTGCGCATGGAAGCTGCGGGCGCCGTGCGTTACGATCCCGCCAAGACCCCCGGCGACTACCGGATGGAGGCCCGCCCCCACGCGCTTTCGCGGCCCCTTGCCGCGTTCCTGCGCGCCTTCGAGCCCGCCGTGTTCGGCGGGCGCTCGCTGGACGCGGGCGTGTACGAGCGCCTGCGCGGCGCCGCGGCCGAGGCGGGTGCCCGTGGGTAGGCGCGAGGCCGGAATGCTGGTGGGACTGGTGCTGGTGCTGCTCATCCTTTCCACCCTGGTGGGCACGCAGGCCCCGGACAACCGCGAAGACCCGCGCGCCTCCACCTTTCTCACCTCCACCGGCGGACTCCAGGCGCTGTACTGGACGCTGGAAGAGGTGAAGATCCCCGTGGCCCGGCGCACCGCGCCGCTGGTGGGCGCGGGCGGGACCGACTCGCTTCCCCGCGCGCTCGCCCTCATCTCCCCCGCCGAGCAGCCCACCCCCGCCGAGATGCACGCGCTGGCCGAGCACGTTCGCGGGGGCGGAACGCTGGTGTTCGCCGCGAGCCCGTGGCCCACCGGGGGGCAGGTGTACGACACCCTGGGGCTGGACGTCAACTCGCTGCCGGGCGCACAGGGCGCGGAGTACGGCGAGGGCGCGGCGGCCACCGCCCGCCCGCACCGCTGGACGGAGGGCACGCGCACGGTCAAGGGCTTCCGCCGCGGGTTCGCCGACAGCTCGCGCGTGGTCCGAGAGCGCCGCGCGACCGTGCTCCTGGAAGCGGGGGGGAAGCCCGTGGCCATCACCTACAAGATGGGCGGGGGAACGGTCGTGGCGTTCGCCGACGCGCGGCCGCTGACGAACGAGCGGCTGCGCACGAGCGGCGCCGCGCCCGTGTTCGCCCGGGCCGCGGCGGAGCTGGCGGCGGGCGGGGCGCTGACCTTCGACGAGTACCACCAGGGCTTTCAGGGCGACGGAAGCGTGTGGAAGGCGCTGCGGCGGTTCCTGGCCGAGCATCCTGCCGGGCACGCCTCGCTGCAGCTGTTCGCCGTGCTGCTGCTGCTGATGCTGGCGGCCGGACGGCGCTTCGGCGCGCCGCTGCCGCCCCCGCCCGCGCGGCGGCGGTCGCCGCTGGAACACGTGGACGCGCTGGCGGGCGCGTACCGGCAGGCGGGGGCCAAACGCACGGCCCGGCGGCTGCTGGTGGCGGGAATGGCGCGGCGGCTGGGGAAGCGCGCGCCGGCCGACGAAGCGGGCGCGGCGGAGCTGCTGGGCCGCATGGCCACGGCCAGCCCCGTGGGGCGCGATGCCGCGGCGGCGCTGCAAACGGAATGGAAGCGCGGGACCGACGCCGAGCTGGTGTCGGTGGCCCGTCGCGTCGACGATCTACTGGACGAGGTAAAACGGTGAGCGAGCTGACGACCAACGGGGTGGCGGCCGAGCGGGCCCAGCGGGTGCTGGACGAGCTGGGCACGGTGGTGCTGGGCCAGGAAGACCTGCTCCGGCAGATGATGGTGGCGCTGCTGGCGGGGGGGCACGCGCTGCTGGAAGGCGTGCCAGGCACGGCCAAGACGCTTTCCATCCGCTCGCTCGCGATGGCGCTGGAGCTTCGCTTCGGCCGCGTGCAGTTCACCCCCGACCTGATGCCGACGGACCTGATCGGCGTGAACGTGCTCGACCAGATGAAGCGCGAGTTCACCTTCCACTCGGGGCCGGTGTTCACCGACCTGCTGCTGGCCGACGAGATCAACCGCGCCCCCGCCAAGACGCAGGCGGCGCTGCTCGAAGCCATGCAGGAGCGGCAGGTGACGGTGGACGGGCAGACGCGCCCGCTGCCGGCCGGCTTCACCGTGTTCGCCTCGCAGAACCCGGTGGAGTACGAGGGCACCTATCCGCTTCCCGAGGCCCAGCTCGACCGCTTCCTGCTCAAGATCACCATCGGCTACCCGGGCGCCGAGGCCGAGCGCGCCATCCTGGACCGCTACGTGGAAGGGTTCAGCGCCGACCGGGCGGAAACGTACGGCATCAAGCCCGTCCTCTCGTCCGGCGAGCTCGTCGGACTCCGGCAGTCGGTGGCCACGGTGCACGTGGAGCCCACGGTACGCGACTACATCACGCGGATCGTCCGCGCCACCCGCGAGGAGCCCAGCCTGGCGCTCGGCGCATCGCCACGCGCTGGCGTGTCGCTGTTCCTGGCCAGCCGCGCCGAGGCGTTCCTGGCCGGGCGCGACTTCGTGACGCCGGACGACGTGAAGATGCTCGTGCTCCCCGTCCTCCGGCACCGCGTGGTGCTGACCCCCGAGGCCGAGGTGGAGGGGCAGACGGTGGACCAGCGCCTGGCCGGCCTGCTCACCACCATCCCCGCCCCGCGCGGCGCCGAGGCTTGAGCCTGCTTCCCTCGCGCCTGTTCCTGGCGCTGCTGGCGGGGGCGTCCGCGCTCTTCCTGGTAAGCCCCGTCGTGGCGCTGCTGGGCGACGCCCTGCTGCTGGCGGCGTTCGCGCTGGACGCGTGGTACGTCCCCGGCCCCGCGCAGCTCACGGTGTCGCGCCGCTCGCCCCCGCGCATCTCCCTGGGTGCGCGGGCCGAGGTGGCGTGGCTGCTGGACAACCGCGCCGGCCGGCGGGTGCGCGTGCGGGTGACGGACGACCTGCCGCCCATCCTGCGTCGAGTGGGGGACGACGAGCAGGATCTGTGGCTGGATGCGCGGCGCGAGACGCGGCTGGGGTACGCGGTGGCCACGGTGCGGCGCGGCGACGCCGTGTTCGGCGACGTGCACCTGCGCACTGCCGGGCCGCTGGGGCTGGCGTGGCGGCAGCGGCGCGTGCCGAGGAGCGACGCGGTTCGAGTCGTCCCCGGCGTGCTCGAGGTCAAGCAGTTCCGCCTGCTGGGGCTGCGCAACCGGCTGCGCGAGGCGGGCTTCCGCAACATCCGGCAGCGCGGCGAGGGCGGACAGTTCGAAAGCCTGCGCGAATACGCGCGCGGCGACGATCCGCGTACGGTGGATTGGAAGGCCTCCGCCCGGCGCGGCGGGCTGATCGTGCGGCAGTACGAGATGGAGCGCCGGCAGAACGTGATGATCTGCATCGACGCCGGCCGGCTGATGACGCAGAAGGTGGGCGAGCGCGAGCGGCTGGACTATGCGCTGACGGCCGCGCTGCTGCTGGCCGACGTGGCGGGGGTGCACGACGACGCGGTGGGGCTGCTGGTGTTCGCCGACCGGGTGACGCGCTTCATTCCCCCCGCCCGCAACTCGCTGGCGCGCCTCTCCGACGCGCTGGGCGAGGTGCACGCGAAGATGGTGGAGCCCAACTACCCGGCGGCGTTCACCTACCTGGCCAAGCAGGTGCGCAAGCGCTCGCTGCTGGTGCTGTTCACCGACATCATCGATCCGCTGGCCTCGGCGGCGCTGGTGTCGCAGCTGGGGCGCGCGGCGGAGCGGCACCTGCCCCTGGCGGTCGCCATCCGCAACCCCGACCTGGAAGCCGTGGCCGAAACGGCGCCGGTGGACGAGGCCGCCGTGTACCGCCGCGCCGCCGCCGAAGAGCTGCTGCAGGCCCGCGCCGCCGCCTTGGCGGCCATGCAGCGCTCCGGCGTGCTGGTGGCCGACACCCGTCCGGGCGACGCGGTGCCCGCGGTGGTCAACCGCTACCTGGACGTGAAGCGCCGGGGAATGCTGTGACCTCTACGGTGCTCCATGGACCATTGCCCATCTCCCCGGGGTATGGTCCGCACCCCGCCTGGCCTGAGGAAGAGTTCCGCCGCACCCGCGCGGCGCACCGGGCGTCCGGGCACCCGTTCTTCACCCCCCACGCAACGAGTTGAACGTGTTCTCCTGTCTGCACCTTCGCGGCGCGGCCCTGGCGGGCGCGCTGCTCACGTCGCTGCTGGCGCCCGTGGCTGCGCGGGCCCAGGTGCCGGGCGAGTCCGGGCGCGTCGACATGGCGCGCGAGCGCCAGGCGTACACCGCCGACGCGCTGCGCGACTTCAACCGCTTCATCAACGGCTGGAGCGAGGCCTGGGCCGGGCACGACGAGCGGCGCCTGGCCGGGCTCTACTCGGCCGGCCCCACGGTGGCGTTCTCGCCCACCAGGATCATCAACGGGCACACCGCGCTCATCGCGTTCCTGAACGACTCGCTCCCCGAGGGCTCGCAGCTCCGCACCGGCGTCGCCGATTTCGTGGCGGGCGAAGACCTGTACTCGGCGACGGGCCCCTACATGTACCAGGCGTCCCCGGACGCGGAGCCGGTGTCGGGAACGCACTTCACGGTGCTCTACCGCGAGCGGGGCCGCTGGAAGATCCGGTCGCAGGCATTCCTTCCCGGGCTTC
>NZ_DATBNB010000090.1 GCF_036554565.1 Longimicrobium sp.
CTTCGAGAGCGGCCCTGCAATCCTCTGGCTGCCCTCACCCCCGGGCCCCCTCTCGCGCGAGCGGGAGAGAGAGGAGAACTTCGCGCTCGGGCACGTATCGGCGCGTCCGCTCCTCCAGCTGGAAGACGGTCCCCTCCAGCCCCCGGATCGCACTCGAGGCGCCCGGTCCCGACTAACCTGGAGCCGGAGCCGGCGGGATGAGCCGATGGATGCGGACGCGGCTGTGGGCGTTGGGGGCGGATGGCTCCACGCGTTCGTCCACCTGCTCCGCGCGCCACCCGCGATCCTTGATCATCCCCAGGAACTCGCCCGCGTACACCCGCCCTGGATCGGCGACCAGCACGGTGCCGCCAGGCGCGGTGACGCGGGGAAGCAGGTTCGCCAGCAGCGACGCGTTGCGCTGCTCGTACAGCACGTCGGCGGCGACTACCAGGCCGTATCCCTCGTCCTCGGGAGGATGGCGCCAGTCGAGCAGGGCGGTTCGCAGCGGTGCCAGGCCGTTGCGCTCGGCGTTGGCACGGGCGAAGCGCAGCGCCTCGTCGTACCAGTCCGTCGCCAGCACGTCCGCGCCCAGGTGGCGCAGGGCCAGCGACGGGAGCGCCACGCCGCACCCCAGCTCCAACACGCGTGCCCCTGCGTAGGTCCGCCCCGCGTCCAGCAGGTGCGCAGCGAGCCCGCGGGCGGACGGCCACAGCTCGGCCCAGTACGGCAGCCGCTCGTCCGACGCGAACTCGCCCTCGTCGATCAGCTCGTCGGCGGCGCTGGGAAGGATCAGCGATGCTTCCCATCCCCCGTGCGCGTACCGCTCTTCGCGCACCTCGTAGCGCGCCCGCAGCTCCGCCTCCACTCCACCCGTCATCCCCGCTCCCTTCCTTGCTCCCGCGCCGCGCCGGGGCGTACGTTCCCGAGTCCCGGTGAAGCTCGCCGGGCCGCGCCCGCCGGTCAACCGCGCCTCCGCACCCCGACTTCCATGCCCCGGCGCATGCCGTTCGAAGGCCGGCTGAGACGCGCCCTCCTGCTGTTCAGCGTGCTTCCCTCGCTGGCGCTGGTGGGGCTGGGCACGTACGCCCTGTCGCGCACGGTGCAGCTGACGGACTCGCTGGGGGCGTGGGAGCGGGTGGGCGCCAGTGGCGGCGAGCTGCTGACCCGCGCCGAAGCGTCGGGCGACACCGCGCTGGCCCGCGCGGCCGCCCTGCACCGGGCCGAGCTGGAGCAGTCCATCACCAACGCGCGCCGGTGGGATTTCGTGCTCAGCCGCGCGCTGACGCTCATTCCTATCGCCGGCGTGATCATCGGCGCCCTGCTGGCCGCGCTGGCGCTGCGGGCGTCGCGGCGCATCGGAAGCCGGCTTTCGCGCCCGGTGGGCGAGCTGGCCGGCTGGGCGGCGATGGTGGCGCGCCGCGAGCCCCTTCCCGCCCCCAGCGGACGCGCGACCTCCGACGAGTTCGCCGTGCTGCGCAACGCATTCCGCCGCATGGCCGCCGAGCTGGAGTCCTCGCGCGAGCGCGACCTGGAGGCGGAGCGCGCGCGCACCTGGGTGGGGGTGGCGCGGCGGGTGGCGCACGAGCTGAAGAACCCGCTGACGCCCATGCGCTTTGCCCTGCGCACGCTGCAGCGCGCCACGCCGGAGCGCGAGGACGCGCGCGAGGCGCTGGAGGTGCTCGCCGCCGAGTCTGCCCGGCTGGAGGAGCTGGCCCGCACCTTCGCCCAACTGGGCCGCATGCCCGAGGGGCCGCCCAGCGAGGTGGACCTGCGTGAGATGCTGGAGTACCTGCTGCGCACGCACGTTCCCGCCGAAGTGCAGGGCTCGCTGGACGCGCCGGAGGACCTTCCCTCGATTGCGGGCCACCACGACCCGCTTTCCCGCGCCTTCGCCAACCTGCTGCTGAACGCCGGCGACGCGGTGCAGGGCGGCCGGGGCACGCGGGTGACCGTGGACGTGCGCACCGCCGACGGCCACGTGGAGGTGCGGGTGCTGGACGACGGGCCGGGGATTGCGCCCGGCATCATCGACCGGGTCTGGGAGCCGGACTTCACCACCAAGTCCCGCGGCACGGGGCTGGGCCTCTCGCTCGTCCGCCAGACGGTGCAGGCGCACGGCGGCCGCGTATGGGCGCGCAACCGTGCGGAAGGCGGCGCGGAGTTCGGCGTGGCGCTGCCGCTGGCCGGCGACGACGATCCGCGCGCGGCCCTGAAGGACTGGGCCGGATCACGGTGAGCACCCCCGCCTCCGCATCCCACGCCCGTCCTGTATCGTTGCGGAGGCTCGCCGCGCAAGCCGCCGCGCTCGTCGCGGTTGCATTCGCGCTCAGCTTCTGGATCCAGACGGTGCACCTTCGGTCCCTCGTTCGGCCCGACATCCCGGGCCTGCCGCAGCCGGAGATGCGCGACCTGATGCGAGTGGGGCTGCTGAACCTGGCCGTCCGGACCGCCCTCCGCGCGCTGCTGACCGGCGCAGTGCCCGCCGCGCTGGTGCTGCTGGTGCCCGGGCTACGCCGTCGCTGGTCGGCGCGCGTGGTACTCGTCTGGACCGCCGCCACGCTGGCCGTCCTCGGCGTGATGGCGCTGACGCTTTGATTGTACGTCAGGTGACGGGATTCATGAGTCCCAGCCCTGAAATCCACCGGAAATCTGCAACGTTGCGCGTTACCAGCGTCTGTCCATGGACGAGCGCCGTCGCCGCGATGATGCTGTCGCCGAGCCGCATCTTCCGAGTCTGGCGCAACAGGGCCGCTTGCCGCAGCACCGGCTTGGTGAGACGAAGCGTCTTCGATTTCCGAAAGAAGGCTTCAAGCTTGGCCTTCTCCTCGGGCTCAATCCGCACAAATCCAAGGGCTTCGACATAGCTGATGGACGCGACAAGAAGCTCGTGCTTCCAACAGGTCTTGCAAGGCCTGATACTGCGGTTTGGCCGCGTAGATGATGATGTTGGTATCGACGAGCATCAGTTCCCCCGTCCAGGCAGAGGTCGGTCCTCGCGAATATCACGCTGCCATGCCGAGGGATCGGGAATGGAGGCGATCCCGCCGGTCATCGCGAGTTCTTCCAGAGCGGAAACCGCGTCTGCCAGACGCGCGGCGTGTTCCTCAGGGGTCTCAGGCCTGCACGCCGTTGCAGCGGCGTCCGCCCGCAGCTTCTTGTCGTTGCGCATCGAAACGATCTTCCGCGTTGAGGATGGTCATGCGGTGCAGCGGGATCACCAATCTCGTCCAGGCAAGGGACGGTCTTCACGGATTTGGCGCTGCCACTCGCCCGGATCTTCGATGTGGTCGAAGGCACCCATCTCCGCCAGTTGGCGAAGCGCGTCAACGGCCTCCTTGATCCGGGTCGCGCGCTGCTCCGGAGATTCGCGCCTGCGCCTGACTGGCAGGTGCGGGATGGGTCCTTCGGAGTCCGACCCGAGATCGTCGTGATGTTCTGGCTCGATGATGCTCATACTCGCTCCCTCGTGGCGTGCAATCTGGACAGGGGGAAGATGATGGCCGAGTGTCCGTTTGTCTACGGGGTCGTTTGCGCCAGCAGCCGAACAGGCATGTTCGTCCTCAGGCGGAAAATGGACGAGGGCTGGCCGTAGCACGTCCTTGAGGAAACCTTGTGACGGGGAGGGCGTAGAACGCCGCTTCCCGGTGCACGCGAACGCTTCCCGGTCCCCACGCGCATGGCCGCCACCATCCTGATCGTCGACGACGAGCCGAACATCCGCCGGATGCTGGGCAGCCTTCTGCGCGCGGAGGGCTACCGCACCCGCGAGGCGGGCACCGGCCGCGGCGCCGTATCCGAGGTGCAGGGCGAGGAGCCCGACGCCGTGCTGATGGACCTGTACATGGGCGAGGGCGACTCGGGTCTCGACGTGCTTCCCCGGATCAAGGAGGCCGCGCCCGACATGCCGGTGGTGATGATGAGCGGCCGCGCGTCCCTTGCCGACGCGGTGAAGGCCACGCGGCTGGGCGCCTTTCACTTCATCGAAAAGCCCCTCTCGCCCGAGGCGGTGCTGCTTACGCTGGGCTCGGCGCTGGAGCTGCGGAAGACGCGCGAGCTGAATCGCGCCCTGCGGGCCGAACTAGGCGACGGCGAGGAGATGGTGGGCGAGAGCGCGGCGGTGGACCGGGTGCGCCAGATGATCGGCCGGGTGGCGCCTACGGATGCCCGCGTGCTGATCACCGGCGAGTCCGGCACCGGCAAGGAGGTGGCGGCCTCGGCCATCCACCGCCTGTCGCGCCGCGCGGCCGGGCCGCTGGTGAAGATGAACTGCGCCGCCATCCCCCGGGACCTGGTGGAGTCGGAGATGTTCGGCCACGAGCGGGGCGCGTTCACCGGCGCGGTAGACCGGCGGCGCGGCCGGTTCGAGCTGGCCAGCGGCGGAACGCTGTTCCTGGACGAGATCGGGGACCTGAGCTCCGAGGCGCAGGCCAAGCTGCTGCGCGCCCTGGAGGCGGGGCAGATCGAGCGGGTGGGTGGTACCGAGCCCATCCCCGTGGACGTGCGCGTGCTGGCGGCGACGAATAAGGACCTTCGCGCGGAGATCGCCGCGGGCCGCTTTCGCGAAGACCTGTTCTTTCGCCTTCACGTCATTCCGCTTCACCTGCCTCCGCTGCGCGAGCGCCCGGGCGACGTGCCGCTGCTGGTGGAGCACTTCGTGGCCCGCAACCGCCGCCGCCACGGCCTGACGCCGCCGCGCCTTGCCCCGGCTGCCATGGAGGCGCTGGCGCGCCACCCCTGGCCGGGCAACGTGCGCGAGCTGGCCAACATCCTGGAGCGCATCAGCATCCTGTTCGCGGGAACCGAGGTGGGCCCGGCGGAGATCCGTTCCGTCCTGGCCGGCGCCGCGCCCGCGGAGGCAGAGGCGGCGGCGTATCGCGACGACGACCCGCGCCCGCTGCCCGACCGGCTGGACGCGTACGAGCGCCTGCTGCTCTCCGGTGCGCTGGATGCCGCCGAGGGAAGCGTGGCCGAGGCCGCGCGCCGCCTGAAGACCGACCGCGCCAACCTGTACCGCCGCATGCGCCGCCTCGACATCCTCCGGTGACGCCCGAACGCCGCGGCCCATCCACCCCTGGAGAACTTCTGATGCGCATCTCCGCGCTGCTGATCGCCGCCCTGGCGCTGGCCGCCGCGCCCGTCCGGGCGCAGGAGGGGGCTCCCCTGCCCCCGGAGGTGGCCCGGCGGATCACCGCCGTGCTGAACGCCCCCGGTACCGACCGCCGCAGCGGCGACGCGGCGCTGGCTGCCGGCGACTCCGTCACCGGCAGCCTCGCGGTCGTGGATGGCGACCTGGCGCTGGCCGGCCGCGTGGCGGGTGACGTGGTCGTCGTGAACGGCGGGCTGGAGCTGCGCCCCGGCGCCCACGTGGGTGGCCAGGTGATCGTGGTCGGCGGGCGGGTGCGGGTGGACCCGGCCGCGCAGGTCGCCGGCAGGGTGGTGGCGTTTCCCGCGGCCGTGCCGTACTGCCGGCTGGGCACGTACATCGACCTGGACCCCGCGGGGTGCGGCGGCG
>NZ_DATBNB010000091.1 GCF_036554565.1 Longimicrobium sp.
AGCGTGTTGAGCAGCCGCGCGGCACCGTGGTCGTCCGCGCACCCGGCGATCAGCCCGTCTTCGGGCACCGAGGCGCAGAAGATGGCGAAGGCGTCCTCGATGGCTTCGAGCGAGCCGTAGATGTCCAGGTGGTCGGCTTCGAGGGTGGTGACCACGGCCACGTTGGGCCGCAGCTGGTGGAACGAGCGGTCGTACTCGTCGGCCTCTACCACGTACAGCTGGTCGCCGCCGCGGCGCAGGTTGCCGCCCCAGGCCGGCACCCGCGCGCCCACGAAGCCCGTGGGCTGCAGCCCGGCCGCGTCCAGCACCGCCGTCGCCAGCGTGGTGGTCGTGGTCTTTCCGTGCGTTCCCGCGATGCCGACGACGGTGCCGTGGTTGACGATGGCGCCCAGCGCCTCGGCCCGCTTGAGCACCGGAATGCCGCGCGCGCGCGCTGCGGCCAGTTCCGGGTGGTCGGCGGGAACGGCGGCCGTCATCACCAGCGCCGCGCAATCCGCCACGTGGGCGGCGTCGTGGCCCTGGTACACCGTGGCGCCGCGCTCTTCCAGCAGCTGCGTCGCCGGGCCGGGGGACGAATCGCACCCCGTTACCCGCGCGCCGGCCAGCAGGGCCATTTCGGCCAGCGGCGACATCCCCGCACCGCCGATCCCCATGAAGTGGATGGGCCCGTGCTTCGCCAGCTGTACCAGATCGAACTCGGTGCTCAATCTAACCGCCGCACTGGTGCGGGAAAAGAATCGCCGGGCGCGGGTTTGCGCCCCACGGTGCTACGCTTCTGCCACCAAACATCCGTCGCGCGCTCCTTCACCGCCGTCCGCGGCGCCGCGGCTCCAGGAACAGCACCTCCTTGTGCAGCCCCGACACCACCCGGCCGGTCGGCTCGCCGTCGGGGTCGGTTTCCACCAGGCGCCAGCCCGGCGTGTCTTCGGGCGCGGCGTGGTCCCTGCCATCGTCCACCGTGTGCAGGGTGGAGAAGAGCGTTCCGACGGCCACCATTCGCGCCACCGTCAGCACGTCGTCCGGGTCCGCGCCGGCGGCCAGCATCCGGCGGAGCGCCCCGCCCGCATCGGGAAACGGAGCGTTGGGATCGTCCGCCTCCTCCACGACCACCTCGATCCACCCGCTCGGATCATCCACCCACGGCATCGCGTGGCGCCACATCTTCCGCAGGGCCAGGAAGGCAGCGAGCCGCGGCGTGTTCTCCTCTACCTCCGAGCGCGCCCGTTCCTCGTAGTCGGCCGCGCCCAGGTCGCGGAAGACCTCGGCCAGCTCGCGGATGCGGCGGTCGTGCTCCCACGGCATGTACGTCACCCGACCAGCCTAGCGAGCTCGCGAACGATGCGGTCCGCCGCGTCGGGCTGGCCGCGGCTGCGGGCGCGTGTCGCCAGCTCCGAGCGGCGCGCCTCGTTGAACGCGAGCGTCATCACCTCGCCCCACAGCCGGCCGCCGCCCAGCTCCTGCTCCTGCACCATCACGCCCGCCTCGGCCTCCGCCAGGGCCACGGCGTTGTGGTACTGGTGATTGGCGGCGGCGTGCGGCAGCGGCACCAGCACGGCCGGAATGCCCCACGCGCACAGCTCGGCCAGCGACATGGCGCCGGCGCGCGAGATGGCGAAGTCGCTGGCGGCCAGCGCGGACGGCATGTCGTTGATGTAGGGCATGGCGTGCACCCACGCCGGGTGCCCCAGGTCTTCCAGTCCCTTCTCTACGCGGGCGAAATTCCCCGTGCCCGCGGCCCACAGGATCTGGAAGCCTTCCGGGGGCGCGGGAAGGCGCCCCTCGCGAATGCCGCGCAGGTCCGCCAGCAGCGCCTCGTTCACCGGGCGCGCGCCCTGGCTGCCGCCCGTGACCAGGCAGACGGTACCCGGCCCCAGCCCGAACTTGGCCCGGGCCGCCGCGCGGTCCACGGAGAAGTCGGGCGGCTTGATGGGGTTGCCGAACTCGAACACCTGCGTGCGCGGCCCGGGCTTCAGGTACTTCAGCGCCTCGGGGAACGCCAGGTGAATCTGCCGCACCCGCTTGTCCACCAGCCGCGTGACGAAGCCGGGATACGAGTTCTGCTCCTGCACCGCCGCGGGCACGCCGCGCATCATCGCGAAGGCCACCGCGGGCCCGCTCGCGTATCCGCCCGTGCCGACGACGAGGTTGGGCTTGAAGCGGCGGAACACCCCATTCAGCGCCGTGAACGAGCCGAACATGGCGGGGAACAGCCGCCAGTTCTGCCACGGCTTGGCGCGGCGGATGGGTTCCAGCGGCAGCAGCGCGTGCGCCACGCCCAGCTCCGGCAGCACCCGCGCCTCCACCCCACGCTTCGCGCCGATGTACATCACCTCCGACGCGGGGTCCAGCCGCTTGAAGGCCTCGCCCAGCGCCAGCGCCGGGTACAGGTGGCCGCCGGTGCCGCCGCCGGCAAAGAGCACGCGGGGTGTGGTCATCGTGCGGCCTCGGGGTCTTTCGCCACGCGGGCGATGCTGAGCAGGATGCCGACGGCCGCGAACGACGTCAGCAGGGCCGAAAGGCCCGACGACATGAAGGGCAGCGCCACGCCCGTGGTGGGCAGCAGCGCCAGCGCCACGCCCATGTGCAGGAAGGCGGACACGGCAATGAGGTTCGTCATGCCGATGGCGACCAGGTAGCCGAACCGGTCCGGCGCGCGCGCGGCGATCCGGTAGCCGACGACCAGGAAGCCGGCGAAGATCGAGACCACGAACAGCACGCCCAGCAGCCCCCACTCCTCGGCGATCATCGAGAAGAGGAAGTCGTTCTGCGCCTCGGGAAGAAAGCCGTACTTCTGCCGGCTCTCCCCGAACCCGCGTCCCCCCACCCCGCCGGAGCCGATGGCGATCAGCGACTGGTGGATCTGGTAGCTCACCCCGCCCGTGTCGTGGTTGGGATCCATGAACGCGGCGATGCGGCGCGCGCGGTAGCCCTCGCCCTGCACCAGCTTCCACAGCACCGGCACGGCCAGCAGCGCCAGCAGAATGAAGTGGCCGATGCGCGCCCCGCCCGCGAACAGCACCAGCGACGAGAGCAGCACCAGCAGCAGTGCGGCGCTCATATTGGGCTGCTTCATCACCAGCAGCACCACCGCCATCCACACCAGCAGAAAGGGCATCAGCCCCTTGCTGAGCGAGTGCAGCCGGTCTGCCTTCTTCACCGCCAGCATGGCCGTCCACACGATCAGCGCGATCTTGGCGAACTCCGACGGCTGGAACATCACCCCCAGCTTCAGCCAGCGGCGCGCGCCGTTCAGCCGGGGCGAAATGGCCTCCGTGCCCGGCATCACCACCAGCAAGAGCAGGAATGCGACGATGCCCAGCATGGGCCAGGCGAGCCGGCGCAGCTGGCGGTAGTCCATCCGCGAAAGCACGGCCGCGACGACGACACCCGCGACGGCGCCGCCCAGCTGCTTGAGCGCAAAGTAGTGCCCGGGCAGCCCCAGCGCCGCCGCGTCGAACGAGCTGGCGCTGTACATCTCGGTGAGGCCGAATGCGAACGCGGCGGCCGTCAGCGCCACCAGCGCGCGGCTTTCCCACGTCTGCTCCTGCACCGCCGCGACCGGAGCCGCCACGGTGCGGGCGCGCGCCATCGGCGTGATCACCGGCTGCACCGGCGCCTGTTCCCTGCCCCGCTTCCAGCGGAGCGCGATGCTCGTCATGCCTGCCCTTCCCGGGCCAGCTCGCTGAAGCGGCGGCCCCGTTCCTCGTAGTTCCTGAACATGTCGAAGCTGCTGCACGCCGGCGAAAGCAGCACGGCGTCGCCCGACGCGGCGACCTGGCGTGCACGGGCGATGACGGCTTCGAACGGCCCGTCCACCCGCTCCACCGGCGCTTTCCCCTGGAGATCGGCCTCGATCAGGGGCGCGGCCTCGCCGTAGGCGATCACCGTCTTCACCCGTCCCTCCAGGTCCGGCAGCAGCTCGGTGTAGGGCTCGCCCTTGTGCTTGCCGCCCAGCAGCAGCACGGTGGGCCGGGCCATGCCGCGGATGGCGACGCGCGTGGAGGCGATGTTGGTGGCCTTGCTGTCGTTGATCCACAGCACGCCGTCCGCCTCACCGACCGGCTCCAGGCGATGCGCGGGGGCACTGAAGGTCCGCAGCGCGTCGGAGATCTGCACCGCCGTGGCGCCGGCGAGACGCGCGGCAATCGACGCGGCTAGCGCGTTGGCGACGTTGTGGGGACCCAGGATCTGCAGGTCCGCCGCGGCCCCCACCGCTTCCGTCACCCCCGGCTCGGTGCGGACCAGCAGCACCCCGGTGGAAAGCCAGCCGCCGAGCTCGTCCTCGGACTCCGGCGGCGTCTCCACGCGAAAGTAGTAGCGCGTTCCCGGCGCGCCGCCGATCAGGCCGCGAGCGCGCTCATCCTCGGCGTTCAGAATCCACCGGCTCTCCGGCCCGGCGTTGACGAAGAGGCGCGCCTTGTCGGCGTAGTAGTCTTCGACGTCGTCGTACCAGTCCAGGTGGTCCGGGGCCAGGTTGGTCAGAATGCCGATCACCGGCGAAAACGCGCGGATGCCGCTCAGCTGAAAGGAGCTGACCTCGGCCACGGCCCAGGCGGGCTGCGGCTCGCGCAACGCCAGTTCGCTCAGCGCCGTGCCGATGTTGCCGCCCGCCATGGCGTCGATCCCTGCGGACTGCAGCAGGTGCTCGATCAGCGAGGTGACCGTCGTCTTGCCGTTGGTTCCCGTGATGCCGATCACCGGGCACTCCAGCTGCCCGAACGCCAGCTCGATCTCCGGCACCACCGGCACGCCCCGGATCGCATCCTCCCGCAGCACCTTGGCCGTAGGCGGAATGCCGGGGGAAAGGACGATGCGGGTGCAGGCGCCCAGCTTCTGCAGATCGTGCCCGCCGGTCTGGGCGTCGCCTCCCAGGGCCCGCACCTGTTCCGCCGCCGCACGGGCAGACTCGGAATCTCCCGCGTCGCTGGCGTACACCTTCGCGCCTCGCGCCAGCGCCAGGCGCGCGGCGGCCAGTCCGCTGCGCGCCAGCCCCAGGATTCCGATCGTCTCTCCCGCCAGCGAACGGCTCATCAGCGAATCTTGAGCGTCGCGAACGCGGCCAGCGCGCAGATGATGCCCATCAGCCAGAAGCGGATGATCACCTTGCTCTCGTGCCAGCCGATCTGCTCGAAATGGTGGTGAAGCGGGGCCATCCGGAAGATGCGTTTGCCGGTGCCCGTCTGCTTCTTGGTCCACTTGTAGTAGATGGTCTGCGTGGCGACGGACAGCGCCTCGGCCACGAACACCGCGCCGATGATGGCCAGCAGGAACTCCGCCTTCAGCAGCACCGCCACCGCGCCCAGAACGCCGCCGATTGCCAGCGAGCCGGTGTCCCCCATGAACACTTCGGCGGGGTGGGCGTTGAACCAGAGGAAGCCCATGCATCCCCCCGCCAGCGCCACGCAGAAGATGGCCAGCTCGCCCGAGCCGGGGAGATAGAACACGTTCAGGTAGTCCGACGAGTCTACCCGGCCCAGCAGGTACGCGAACACGCCGAACGTGGCCGCCGCGATCCCCGAAAGCCCCGCCGCCAGCCCATCCAGCCCGTCCGTAAGGTTCACCGCGTTCGAACAGCCCACGATGATGAAGGTGACGAACAGCACGTACGTCACGGGCCAGAAGTCCACGTGCCAGCTCTTGAAGAACGGGATCTGGGTCCACGTGGGCGGAATGGGATTGCTGACGTCGAACATGATCAGCACGATGCCCAGCAGAATGCCGACACCTGCCTGCCCCACGATCTTGTAGCGCCCCTTGAGGCCCCCGGTGTTCTTGCGGACGATCTTCAGGTAGTCGTCCATGAAGCCCACCGCGCCCAGCCACAGCAATACGACGAGCGCGATGATGGTGTACCAGTTGTCCAGCCGCGCCCAGAGCACCGTCGGGATTACGGTCGCCAGGATGATCAGCACGCCGCCCATCGTGGGCGTGCCGCTCTTGCCCAGGTGGGTCTGCGGGCCCTCGGTGCGCACCACCTGCCCCACCTTCAGCATGCGGAGGCGAGAGATGATGGCGGGGCCCAGCCAGAACGCCACGAAGAACGCGGTGACCACCGCCCCCGCCGCCCGGAAGGTGGCGAAGCGAAAGAGGTTGAAGCCGATGTAGTACTCGGCCCACGGCACCAGCAGGTGATAGAGCACCGGTCAGCCCTCCGTCGCGGCGGTATGCTGCGCGAAATCGCGCTCCATCAGCGGAATCCAGCGTTCCAGCGCCACCCCGCGCGAGCCCTTGAGCAAAATGGTCTCGCCCCCGGTCAATCCCGGCCGCAGCGCCTCGTACGCCTCCAGGGGATCTTCGGCCGATACCAGACGCTCGCCCAGTTCCGAGTGGTTCTCCTCGAACGCGCGGACGAAATCTCCCGTGGCCACCACGCGGTCGATGCCGTGGCCGACGAGACCGGCGGCGTGCAGCGCCAGCTCGCGGTGAAGCCGGTCGCCGTGGTCGCCCAGCTCGCGCATGGTGCCCATCACGGCCACCTTTTCGCCCTGCGCGGGAACGGACGCCAGCAGGTCCAGCGCGGCGCGCATGCTGGGCGGGTTGGCGTTGTAGCAGTCGGCGATCACGTTCAGGGAGCCGACGTGCATCCACTCGTTCCGCATCTTGGTCGCCTTCATCGCCGCCAGCCCCGCGGCGGCATCGGCGATGGGCACGCCCCACTCCTCGGCGACGGCCAGGGCGAGCAGCGCGTTGCGGACGTTGTGCATCCCGGGAATGGGGATGTGCACGGCGACGCCGCGGAAGCTCCACTCCGTGCTCCCGTCCGGGCGCACCTTCACGCTCTCCATCCCGCCGTCCGGCCCGAAGTTGGCCTCCGCGCCGGAGCCGCAGACCCGCACGCGCGCTGCGTCGACCCGCTCCCGCGTCCCCTGCGGCAGCTCCGGGGGATCTTCGGCGACGATGGCGATGCCGTCCGGGCGCAGTCCGTCGAAGATGGCCAGCTCCTCCTGCAGCACGCCTTCGACGGAGTCCAGCCCCTCCAGGTGCTCTTCGCCGATGGCCGTGATGATGGCGGCGTCGGGCTCGACGATGCGGGACAGAAGGGTGATCTCCCCCGGCTCGTTGGTCCCCGTTTCCACGATGATGGCTTCCGCGTCGTCCGGCGCCGCCAGCAGCGTCAGCGGCACGCCCACCTGGTTGTTCAGGTTGGCGTCCGTCGCGTGCACGCGCAGGCGCGGCGAGAGCGCGGCGCGCAGCAGCTCCTTCGTGGTCGTCTTGCCGTTGCTTCCCGCGACCGCGACGACCCGGCCGGCCAGCGCGCGGCGGCGGTGCCGGCCCAGCGCGCCCAGCGCGTGGAGCGTGTTCGGGACGACGAAGTACGGGATGGCCGGCGCGCCATCCGGCACCCGGCTGACCACCGCGGCGACGGCGCCGCCACCGACGGCCTGGTCCAGGTAATCGTGCGCGTCGTAGTTGGTCCCCGAGAGGGCGACGAACAGCGACCCGGGAGCGATCTTTCTCGTGTCGGTCGATACTCCGGCGAAGTCCATCTCGTCGGCGGGAGCGTTCAGCTCCAGCGCGCGGGCGACTTCGGCGGCGGTCCAGCGGAACCCGCTCAAACGGCACCTCCAGCGGCGGTCTTCAGCTCCGCGAGGATCTCGCGCACGACGGTGCGCTCGTCGAACGGACGCTTTTCGGTACCGACGATCTGGTACGTCTCGTGGCCCTTGCCGGCCAGGAGAACCAGGTCGTCGGTGCGCCCTTCGGTGAGTGCGGTGCGGATGGCCTCGCGGCGGTCGGAAATCCGCCGCCGGGGTGCACTTCCCATGCCGCTCTCGACGTCGTCGATGATGCGCTCCGGGTCTTCCGTACGCGGGTTGTCGGAGGTGACGATCACCAGGTCCGCGTTCTCCGCCGCGGCCTTTCCCATCAGCGGGCGCTTGGCGGAATCGCGGTCGCCCCCCGCGCCGAACACCACGATCAGCCGGCCCGTGACGAGGGGGCGCACGGCCTGCAGCGCCCGCTCCAGCGCGTCCGGCGTGTGGGCGTAGTCCAGCAGCACCGTGGCGCATTCCGGTGGCCCCGCCGTGCGCTCCAGCCGCCCCGGCACCTGCGGCAGCGTCCCCAGCCGTTCGGCGATGCGCGCCGCGTTCCATCCCAGCGACCAGAGCACCGCCGCCGCGGCCACCGCGTTCGACACGTTGAAGGTGCCGAAGATGGGGAGCGCCACCTGCGCCGCCCCGTCCGGCGTCCGCAGCGTGAACTGCATCCCGCCCGATCCCACGCGAACCGCCTCCGCGCGCACGTCCGCGGCCTGGTCCACACCGAAGGTGATCGTCCGCCCGACCGTCGCCTTCACGCCTGCCCAGGCGGGATCGTCCGCGTTCACGATGGCGCCGCCGGTGGGCTTGACCAGGTCCAGGAGGCGCAGCTTGGCCGCGCGATACGCCTCCATCGTCTCGTGATAGTCGAGATGGTCCTGCGTCAGGTTGGTGAACACCGCCGCGTCGAATCTCACTGCAGCGAGACGACCCTGGTCCAGCGCGTGGGACGATACCTCCATCGCCACGCGCGATACGCCCTCGTCCGCGAAGCGGCGCATCCAGCGCGCGGCCTCCACCGGCCCAGGCGTGGTCAGCCCCTCCGTCCCGGGAATCACCTGCCCATCCGCCCCGATCGCCCCCAAAGTGCCGACGTAGCCGCTGGGGCCGTCCGCCGCCAGCAGGTGCCGCAGCATCGCCGCGCTCGTCGTCTTCCCGTTGGTTCCAGTGACGCCCACCAGCGTCATCGCGTCCCACGGATCGCCGAAGAACTCCGCCGCGGCGTAGGCGGTCGCCAATCGCCCGTTGTTGACGTGGATGCGCGGGATGGGCGCGAACTCGTCCATTCGCTCCACCGTCGCCCCCGCCGCGCCGGACTCCGCCACGGCGGGGAGAAAGCCATGGCTGTCGCTCGCCGTGCCGACGACGGCGCAGAACAGCGACCGCGGGCCGGCCGCACGGGAATCGGCGGTGACGTCGGTGACGATGCCCGCGGCGGCTTCCGCAGACAAACGGCGGGCGCCCGCGAGCAGGTTCTCGCGGGCGAGGCGCGCCTCGATCCGGCCCAGGGTGCTCGTGCGGCCACTCATCGGCTGTCGCCCACGATCACCAGCGTGTCTCCCCGGGCGACCGGCTGCCCGGCTGCCGGCCGAGTGGAGGCGACGAATCCGCCCCCTCGCACCCTCACGCGGACGCCGAGCGCGTGGAGCCGGCGGGCCGCGTCGCGCAGGGGAAGACCCGACAGGTCCGGCATGGCGACGGGCGCCCCGGGCCGCTCGTCCACCGCCCGGCCCACGTTGTCGGTGGAGACGAAGACGTAGACGCCCTCGGAGCCGGACGGCGGCGGATCGGCGCGCCGCGTCCCCGCCGCGCGCGCCGGCGACTGCGCGGGAAGCCGTGTCGCCAGCAGGCTGCGGCGGTCCA
>NZ_DATBNB010000092.1 GCF_036554565.1 Longimicrobium sp.
CCCGACCTGGAATCGCTGCTGGACCTGGTCCGCGGCCGGCGCATCGTGGTGCTGGCCGGGGCGGGCTGCAGCACGGAATCCGGCATCCCCGACTACCGAGGGCCCGACGCGCGGCCCCGCGCTCCCGTGCAGTTCCAGGACTTCATGCGCACCGAGGCCGCACGCGTCCGCTACTGGGCGCGCAGCGCGGCGGGATGGATGCGCTTCTCCTCCGCGCGGCCGAACGATGCGCACGCCGCCCTGGCGCGGATGGAGGAAGGCGGCGCCGTGCGCGGCATCATCACCCAGAACGTCGACGGCCTGCACGGCGCCGCGGGGAGCCGCACCGTGGTGGAGCTGCACGGCTCCCTGTCCTCCGTGCGCTGCATGGCGTGTGGAGAGATTGCGCCGCGCGACGACTTCCAGCGGCGGCTGCTGGCGGCGAACCGGGGATGGGCGGACGAGATGGCCGCGCGCGCGGAGTCGGGGGAGGTGCGCTCGGCGCCGGACGGGGACGCAGATCTGCCCGCGGCGCTGGTGGACGCCTTCCGCGTGCCCGCGTGTGAGCGGTGTGGAGGGGTGATCAAGCCGGACGTGGTGTTCTTCGGCGAGAACGTGCCGGCCGAGCGGGTGGAGCAGGCGTGGCGCCTGTACGGCGAGGGAGAGGTGCTGCTGGTGGCGGGGTCGTCGCTGACGGTGTACTCCGGCCGCCGCTTCATCTACCGCGCGCAGCAGGACGGGGTGCCCATCGCCGTCGTCAACATCGGCCCCACGCGGGCGGACGAGATGGCGGCGGCCAAGGTGGAGGGGCGCCTGGGCGAGGTGCTCCCCCGGCTGGCGGAGGCACTTCACCTCTCGCGCTGAAGGTCAGCCACTTCCGAACCGCTACGTCACGGGCTTACTTCCCCGGCCGTGGCTTCAGGAACTCGCCCAGCGACTTCGCGATCCCCACATCCGCCTGCAACTGCGGGTTAAGAACGCTGAGCAGGCCCGACAGGGTGAGCAGCACGAAGGGAAACATCCCTTCGGCGGTGAGTTTTTGTCTTCCGCTACTCTCGGGGAGGAGATTGTAGCAAGCCAGCAGCAGGACAGGAATAGACACGATAGCCAGCCGACGCATCACGGGAAGCAGCCGTGCACCCAGAGTCTTGAAAGGCTTGACCTCTTCACCTGAGGGCGCAGGCAATGCATCCCAGGTGCCCTCTACGAGGTTGGCGAACATTTCGCCTGCGCGCTGCTTCACTTCTTCGTAACTCTCGCGGCTGGGCGCAAATGCCTGGCGCGCCAGTTCTTGGAACGCAGATGATATCTGGGCGCAGCGGCGCGCGATCCAGCTGTCCATGTCGTTGTGCCCGCATCGGAAGAACATGCCCATGTGCGGATCGAACGTACGGGCTACCGTGTTGAGGCCGTGCACGATCTCGCGCTTCCGCCCGACGTCGCTCCAGTCGGCCTCGGCCTCCGCGAGGGCCACCAGCACCTTCGCCATCTCGTGCACCGCCACGGCCACCGGCGCATCCTCCCGAAGCCGATACCGGACGGGGGAGACGTTCCAGCGTAGAAGCGCCCTGAGGGCCAGAAACAGCGTGCCCAGCCCGAACACGAGGATTGCGACCGTCAGGGTTTTCCACGCTTGGGCGTCTAGTTGATAAGCACGAGGTTCCACTGCC
>NZ_DATBNB010000093.1 GCF_036554565.1 Longimicrobium sp.
GTGCGGCTGGAGAGGGTAAGATCCCGCACGTCGCCATACACGTTCAGCCGTGGCGAAACGTAGGGCCTGCGTGGAGCCGGCCGGAGATCCTTCTGCATCGAACGAGCCTCTCACGGTTCCCCCGGGTCACCTTCGTTGGGCGGAAAGCCACAAGGAAAGCCCCAGCGGGCGAATCTCCTGCCACAATTGTTCCGGGGGCTCCGGCGAGCGTCCGCCCGCCGCGGCGGGCACCCGGCCGACATCCACCCAGGCGGCCACGGCCTCCGTGACCCTTCGCCCGCCCAGCCATCCATCCCCCTGTTCCCGCCATCGCACGCGCAGCGGGTCGTCCACCAGGGGCGACTTGGGACGGCGCAGCAGCCGTTCGGGAAGCCGCCCGCGCATCCCTATGCGCAGCAAGCCCTTATCATTATACCACTGCGAGGGTGGAATGGACAACAGGAAATGCACCACGCGCACGTCGAAGTAGGGGTGGCGCACCTCTACCGGAATGCCCGTGACCCCCGGATCGTAGCCCAGGAACATCCCCGGCCACAGCGGCGCCACCAGCTGTTCGTACGCCTCCGGGCGCAGCGGGTGGACGATGCCGGGCCCGGCGTTCCATGCGGCCACCCGCTCGTGCAGCCCCGTGCGCCGCGCGAATCCGGCGTCCACCCAGCGGGGCACCTCCGCCCGCCACGGCCGCCCCCCGCGCCGCTCGTGCAGCCAGGTGCGCACGCCGGGGCGGGGCACCCGCCCGTGCAGCCAGGCGTACTCCGCGGCCTCGCGCGCCGCGCGGAGAAGCCGCCCGCTCGCCGCCAGCTTCGTCAGCCGCGACCGCGTTTCGCGCAGCACGGCGTCGCCGCCCTGTCCCGTCAGCAGCACGCGGGCGTGCCGCGCCGCGCTGGACAGCTGGTCCACCTCGATGGCCATCAGCGCCGAGGCGGTGGGCTGCGGCCGCCGGAGCGCCGGCGTGCCCCACCGCTCGAACGCCTGGTACGGGTCCACCGCCGTGTACTCGGTGGGAATGGAGAGCGCGTTTGCCGCCAGCTCGGTGAACTCCCGCTCGCGGTCGGGCATCAGCCGCTCGTAGTACGCGGTGTAGCCCCGCAGCGCGGCCGTCCGCTCCCCCCGCGCGATCGTCTCCGTCGCCAGCGCCGCGAGGGAGGTGGAATCGCGCCCGCCGCTCAGGAAGAAGCTCGCCGCGCCCCCGGGCAGCCGGTCGCGCACGGCGCCGCGCAGCAGGTGGACGAAGTGGTCGACGTAGTCGCCCGGGCGGCGATAGCACGTCTCCTCGTCCAGGGGAAGCGACCAGTAGCGGCGGATGCTCACTCGCCCGTCCTCCACCACCAGCGTGTGGGCGGGCTGAAGCTGGCGGATGGCGGAGTGGACCGTCGCGGCCACGTCCTGCGTGTCGCCGTGCACCAGGAAGTCGCCGATCCACCCCTCGTCCAGCCCGGCCGGCACCGCCGGATCGGCGGCGAGGCAGTCGAGCGTGCTGGAAAAGAGAAAGCCGCCGCCGGTTCGCGCGTAGAAGAAGGGCTTGACCCCGAAGTGGTCGCGCGCGCAGAACAGACGGCCCCGCGGCGCGTCCCAGAGCGCGAAGGCGAAGTCGCCCAGCAGGTGCGCCGCGCACGCGTCGCCCCACAGGCGGTAGGCGTGGTGGATGAGCAGCGTGGCGGAGTCGTCCGGGGCCGCCGCGATCCCGCCGGCGTTCAGCGCGCGGGCAAGCTCCTCGCGTCCGTCGATGCGCGCGTCGGCGCAGATGTGGATGAGCCCGTCGGCGGAACAGGGCTGCGGCGGGGGAGTGGATTCGTCGCCGGTGAGGAGCAGGCCGTGCGCCAGGGCGCAGCGTGCGTCCGACCAGGTGCGGGTGCCGTCGGGGGCGCGGGGGGCGAGGGCCGCCGCCATCCGCGCCAGCCGAGCCGGATCGACAGGCGCGCCGCCGGCCGAAACGAAGCCCGCGATGCCGCTCATGGTCCGCGTGGAGCGGGGCGGGGGGTCAGGTGCCGACTTCCACCAGGCCGCGCGCCGCCATGTCGCGGAGCAGCTCCAGCAGGTCGTGCTCGGCGGTGGGGGCGTCTACCTCGAACTCGGCGACCACAGCGTCGCGAAGCTCGGCCACGGTGCGCGGCTGGGCCATCAGCCCCCACACGTGCGCGCCCACCGGGTCCAGCCCGTAGTACACGCCGTCGGCCAGGTTCAGGATCACCGCGTCGCCGTCCAGGTCGGCCGACACCTGGTCGCGCGCCGCCACCACGCGCGAGGTGGAATCCAGGCGCGGGACGGCTTCCATCACGCTTGCGCCTGGGCCAGGGCGGCGTCCACCAGGTCGCGCAGGACCACACCGATGATGGCCAGCTCCGGGGAGATGGGATCCAGCGACGCATCGGGCGCCTCGCGCACGAAGTACTCGTACGCCTGCAGCGCCGCGGCCCAGCGCTCGCCAGCCACCCAGCGGTCCCGCGCCGGACAGGCGCCCTCGCCATCGCGGAAGAGCCCCGCGAGGGCCGCCACCAGCTGCTCGGGCTCGTCGCCCGGCTCGCCCGGCATGCCGCCGCGCAGCGCCGCCACCACGCGGCGGGCGGCGGGGGTGGCGGTGCCCTCCTCCGTCAGCAGCGCGGCGACGTCGGCCTGGGCCTGGCGCTGGAAGGGCGCGGCGTTCTGCCAGCCGCGCGGGGGGCGCAGGCCGCCGTCGCGCAGCTCCACGGCCTCCGCCGCGGCACGCGCCATCACCCGGCAGGCGATGGCGGGGCTGCGGAACACCACGCGGCCCTCGGCGCGGCGGAAGAGGGCGTTCTCGATGTCGCGGAAGGCGGCGCCGTGATATCCCACGCCGGCCACCCCGCTGCCGGCCAGGCCGGGGCCCGTCATGTCGGAGCGGCCGCCGCGCTGGGCGGCGGCCGGAACGGCGGCCAGCAGCGCCGCGGCGGCCGCGAGAAGTGCAATGCGCATGATGTGTCCCTGCATCAGAAGAGGGAGCGGAAGCCCACGCCGTAGCCCACGGACAGGATGAAGCGCGCCCCGTCGCCGGCGGTGCCCAGGATGTCGGCGAAGGCGGGGGTGATCACGAGCGGAAAGCGCCGGAGGGGGGTGATGGAGAACCCGGCGTTCACGTCCTGGCCCGTCCAGTCGGCGGCCACGGAAACGAGCTCCGTGACGCGCACACCCGCGGCGCCGAAGACGTTGACGGTTTCGCGGCCGGCCGCGTCGGCGTCTTCCGTGCGGAAGCGGCCGTTGCCCAGGCCCAGCGTGAGCACGCCGGCGTCCAGCCAGGCGCCGGGCCGGCGCGTGCGCCGCACCACCTTGCTCGCGACCACGAACAGCGTGGGGTCTGCGTCGCTGCCCCCCCAGGTCACCGCGTTCTCGTACCCCGCGGCGATGCCGGCGTCGCCGGGGAGCGACCGGTGCAGCTTGAAGCTCAGGCCGCCCGTTTCGCCGGGACCGCCGCCGCGCACGGTGGAATACGAGGTGAGGGCCGCCTCCAGCGCCAGCAGGTGCCGGCTGCCGATGCCGGTGCCGATCACCAGCCCGGCGTCGGGATCGGTGGTGTAGCGGGTGCGCGCCTGGTAGGCGGCGCCGACGAAGATCTCGCCGAACTCCACCCCGAAGCCGGTGGGCACCGAGATGCTGCCCGCGGGTCCCGGCCGGATGGCGTCGCGAAGCGCCAGCGCCTGCAGCCGCAGCAGCCCGCGGTTGTGCTCCGCCCGCGCGGGGTCGGGCGCGGTGGCGCGGACGGGCGGCGCGGCTCCCTCGGCGGGAGGCGCCGGGAGCGCGGGAGAGGTGACGTCCGTGGGCGGCCCCGTGGGGACCATCACCCCCGTTTCGGTGCCGGGAGACGATCCCGCTTCCGGGGCGCCGGGCGTGGGCGCTCCGCCGGCCGCGGGCTGTCCGGACCCGGGCACCGGGCGCCCCGTGCAGGGGTCTGCCGGCCGCCCGCCGCCGGGGGGCGTCTCGGGGCCGGGGGGCGGGCGCACCGGCGGAGGCGCGCAGGGGTCCGGCGCGCCGGGGCGGGCGGGGGGCGTATCCACCTGCGCAAAGCGGCCGCGCCCCGCCACCGACCCTGCCAGGGGGCGCGGAGCGGCGCACGTGCACTCCCGCACCGGGCGCGGCGCCAGCGGCGACGCCTGGACACCGGCGGGCCAGGCCACCAGGGCGGCGGCCAGCAGCAGGATCGTACGCGTGCTGATGCGCATGGGCGGGCGGGTGCTCTGTCGTGATGGCCGAGCGTAAACGGATCGCGGGCCGGGGGAGGGCAAACCGGCGTGGCTTCGCGACTTGATCGTCCAATATCGCCGTGAACGGGTGTGGGCACAAGGCTTACGGGTGGACGATCCGTGCGCCCGGGAAGACGAGCGGCATGCGATTCGCCCGGGGTTGGCGTGTACGGGGGACGCCGGCCGCGGCGCGGCCCCGTGCCGACGCATCCAGCGCCGTTTCATCCACCCGCACGCACGCCCTGCCATGCGCCGAATTGTTCTCCTGCTCCTGCTCGCGCTGCCGTTCGCCGCGCCCGCCGCCGCGCAGGCGGGCGACTCCGTTTCCGTGCGCCCGGGCGACGTCGTTCGCCTGGCCGTGTGGCGCCAGCCGGAGTTCACCGGCGAGTTCACCGTGGCCCCGGACGGCACCCTCCTGCACCCCCTGCTGACCGGGGTGCGGGTGGTGGGCGCCTCGCGCCCGCAGATCCAGGAGCTGCTGCGCGCCGCGCTCGGCCAGTACGAGAGCCAGCCGCAGTTCGTGTTCGATTTCCTTCACCGGGTGGGGGTGGGCGGCGAGGTGCAGCTTCCCAATCTGTACAACCTGTCCCCCGAAACCACGCTGCTGCAGGCCGTGGCCACGGCGGGCGGGGGTACGGAGAACGCGCGGCTGGACCGCGCCGTCCTGTTCCGCGACGGGCGCCAGATCGAGGTAGACCTGCTGCGCCCCACGCCCGAGGTGGCGGCCATGCGGGTGCGCTCGGGCGACCAGATCCGCGTCCCGCGCCGCACGAACGCCCTGCGCGAAACGATCTCCATCGTGGCGAGCGTGGTGGGCGCACTGGCGTCGGTGGTCGGGGCGATCCTCCTCCTGCAGCAGCAGTAGCGAGCCGCCCCGATCGCGGATGACGAAGGAAGGGACGCGCGCCGAGGCCCGCGTCCCTTCCGGTCTAGAACACCCAGGCCCAGCGGACCGCGAAGGCATCGTCGCCCCGGGCAGGCGGCGCGCCGGTGCGCAGGCGCAGGTACTCGGCGCGAACCTCGGTGTTGCGCCCCAGCCGCAGCCCGGCGGCCACCTCCGCGCGGTCCACGTCGTAGTCCCAGCGCACCTGCCCGCCCGCCGCCCCGATCCGGTTGAAGCGCATGGCCCCGTAGCGCCCCGCCACGAACAGGGCGGGGGAGAGCTTCACCTTGGCCTCCGCCGTCCACGACACGTCGCGCGGGTCTTCGCCCACGTTCGGCACCTCCCAGCGATCCAGGATCACCTCCGCGCGCGCTTCCACCCATCCGCGCGTGAACGTGGCATCCACCGCCCACATCTGCTGGTGGAACTCGCCGGCGTCGATCGTGTCCGCCGCCGGCTGCAGCGGCGACGGCTCCAGGTACGGGCCGCGGCTGAAGGACGCGCCGATCCGCGCCTCCGCGGTCAGCTGAACGCCCGCCGCTGCGGCCAGGGACGGCGCCGCGTCCTTCGGGCGGAACCGCCAGCGCCGCGGCGCCGCGGAGGGGGCGCTGGTCAGGAGGGCGACGCGGGCGACGATGCGCCCGGCGCGCCCGCCGGCCATCGCGCCGGTGGGGTAGGGCGCGGCCCACACCGGCGGCGCGCCTTCCGGACGGTGCACCGCGGGCTCGTCCTTCCACCGCAGGAACCCGGCGGCGCCGCCGGGAACGCGCCCGGCGCTGAGGATGGTCCGGTGGTCGTACGGCAGGGGCGGGCGGATGAAGGGATCGGCGGTGGTGTGGTGGCGGGCCGGATAGCTGCCGAACGGGGAAACGAACTGCCCCGCCTGCACGAACAGGCCGTCGCCGCCGAACGGGCTCCAGCGCACGAACGCCTGCTCGATCCGCACGCTCACGTCCTGTTCGCCCAGCGGACGCGCGCGGCCCGCGTGCGCGGCGAACCCCGCGTACCACCGCGACCCGGCGAACGCGTCCACGAAGAGCGCCGCGCGCGGCTGCAACACGGGCTCCGTCCCCGGCACCTGCCAGGCGCGCGCCCCACCGGGCAGGTTCGCTTCCAGCTCCAGCCTGCCCCGCGGCGTCACCTGCACCGTGCCCCCCGGCGACGTCCACGTCGCGCCCAGGTCGGCCAGCGTCGGCAGCGATTGGGCGGCGGCGGGGGCGCATGCCAGCAGCGCGAGCGCAAGCACGGCCATCCCCCGCACGGGGATGCGACCCGCCGCACGCAGGCCGCGGATCCGGAACACCTCCACCGGCGCGGACAGGCCCTTGATGTTCCGCATTCCGCCGGGGACGGCGTCCACCTCGTCTTCCACGCGCTCCCAGGTGGCGCGCGAAACCAGGATCTCCGCCCCTTCGGCCGACGAGCACAGGCGCGAAGCCAGGTTCACCGACTCGCCCAGCACCGTGTAGTTCAGCCGCCCCGGCGAGCCCATGTTCCCCGCCACCGCCGGGCCGCTGTTGATGCCGATCCCCACCTCCACGTTCGCCTCCCCCCGCGCCGCCCGCTCCGCGTTCACCCCGGCGACGGCGTCCCGCATGCGCACGGCGGCGCGCACCGCCTGCAGGGCGTGCCCCGGCTGCACGCCCGGGGCGCCGAAGATGGCCATCAGCCCGTCTCCCAGGAACTTGTCGACCACCCCGCCCTCCGCCTCCACCGCGGCGCCCATCCGCCCCACCAGCTCGTTCAGCAGGCCGATCACGCGCTCGGGGTCCATCCCCTCGGTCAGGGTGGTGAACCCGCGCACGTCCGCGAACAGCGAGGTGACGTCGCGCGTTTCGCCGCCCAGGCGGATCTCGCCCTTCAGCAGCTCGTCGGCCACCTCGCGCGAAACCACCTTGTCGAGCACGCCGCGGTAGCGCTCCTTGAGCATCAGCCCGTGCGTCATCTCGTTGAACGCCGCCGCCAGCGTGCCCAGCTCGTCCCGGCTGGCCACCGCCACGCGCGTCTCCAGGTCGCCCTCGGCCACCTTGCGCGTCGCCGACACCAGCGCGCGCACCGGGCGCGCGAACGAGCGCGACAGCACGGTTCCCAGCGCCAGCGCGACGAGAAGGGAGACGAGGCCCGCCGCGGCCTGCGCGCGCTCCAGCTGGTCGAACGGGCGGAGCACGTCTTCCAGCGGGATGGCGACGATGCGCGTCACCTCATCCGCCCCTCCGCCGGACGCCAGGCGCGCCGGCACCAGCGCCATCCGCGCGCCGTTCCAGCGGGTCCGGCGGCGCGCCCCCGCCCGGGCCGCGTCGCGCATCCGCCGCTCCAGCCCGCCTCGCCGCACGCCCGGGGTCGACGCGACGCACCGGCCGTCGGCCAGGAAGCACACCTCTGCCCCTACGCTGCGCCCCAGCTGCGCGGCTGCCGCGTCGTCCAGCGGAATCCCCAGCGTCAGCGTGCCCACCGGCTCGCCGAAGAGCGCCAGCGGCACCGTTTGCACCGTGTACAGCCGCCCGCCTACGCGGTGGTGCGAGGCCACGCCCTCCGCCGGCCCCGCCGCGGCGGATGCGGCCGACGCGGGGAGCGCCGCCCGGGCGTCGGACAGGCGCGCACCGTCCAGCACCGCCGCGACGGGCGCGCCGTCCCGTCCTCCGAATGCCGCGAGGGCGTTCGGAATGCCGGCCAGCTGCAGCTCGTAAAGCACCGTCTCGCCCAGGAACTCGGCCGCGCCGGGGCTCAGCACGGCCTCCTCCAGCGCCGCGGGAAGGCGGTTGCTCCCCGCGAAACGCGCCGTGTATCCCCGCAGCTGCCGCAGGCGCGCCGCTTCCATCTCCCGGTACGCGGCGTCGGTCCGCTGAACGGCGCGGTCCACCATCACGGCCACGTGGCGGCGCGTCTGCACCCGCACCACCAGCAGCGCGGCCGCCAGCAGCAGCCCCACCGAGCCGACGAGCGCCAGGAGCAGCCGCGCGCGAAAGCTGGTGCGCGGCAGCGCGAGCAACGCCGCCAGGCGCCTCACAGCCGCAGCCGCACGCGTGCCGTGCCGGAGGCGGGGACCACCACGTCCACCGTCCGCTCGCCCCGGTCCACGTCCCACACCGTCAGCCGGTAGCGCCCCGCGGGAACCCCGGCGATGCGGAACCGCCCGTCTGCGCCCACCACCGCGTGGAAGGGGTTCTCGACCACGACCACCGCCGCGCGCATCCACTGGTGGATTTCGCAGTACACTTTCGCCACGCCGGGGCGGTCGAAGGTCACCGTCCGCGACTCGCCGCGGGGATAGCGGCCCAGGTCGAACCGCTTGACGGGGGAGTACGAAAAAACGTTGTGGAAGAAGGGGTCGCCGTTCGGAAACTCCACCCGCGCCCCCGTGGGCACCACCAGCAGGGCGGGGCGAAAGCTGGTGTCCTGCTGCGCCAGGCGCGCCCGCTGCGGCGAGGCCGGCGGCGCGCCCGCGATCCGTCCCACCAGAAAGGCCACGGGCGGCACCGATCCCACGACGTGGGTGCCGCCCGCCGCGCCCGGATAGCTGGACGCCACCCGCCGGGCAGCGCGCGGCGACAGCTCCACCTGCCCCTCGATGGTGCCGCCGGACTGCGCGGCGGCGGCACCGGGAAGGGCGGCGAGGATGGCGGCGATCAGCAAGGAACGGGCGGCGCGGAACCGGTGCGGCATCGGAGAGGGAGAGCGGTGCGGCGGAAGGCGAACGCGGGAACCGCAAGATAAGCCGCCCCGCGCGCCCGAACCAGCGGGGCGCGAGGGGCGACTGAACCGCCCCAGTGCCATCCCCGGCGGGCGGTGTCTGTGTCGAGCGGAAGGACGTGCCGGAGCGTCGGCAGGATGGTGGCGCTACCGGCGGCTCGGCCGCGTCGTGGAGCGAGTCCGCCGCGGTTTATAGCGCGTACGGCAGCGTCCTCACGCTACGTGGTCCCGGGCGACGGGAACCGTTCGCGGTTCAGTTCAGTACGTGCTCGGATCCGCGGGAACGGCGAATTCCATGGACGGCAACAGTTCAAACTGAAGATCCGGATCCCGCAGGTGGCGAGGCAGACGCGCCGCTTGAACGGGGGAGAGCACAGCGCGGGAAGTGGCCGCGCCGGCGTGGATAACGGCGCGGGCGCGTGCGGTGAGCGCGTCCAGTTGCGCCCTTTGTGCCCCTGTTCGCGAGCCCGGCTGCTCGGTCAGCGAACTCACCAGGGAATCCACCACGGCCGTGATCTGCGGCTGAAGGGAGTCCGCGGCCTCCTGCAGCCTGGCAGCCTGGGCGGGCAGCAGCTGCACCCCACGCGGCCCGTTCAGCGCCAGGACCTCGGCGGGAATGTTCAGAACGTGCTGCTGGAGGTGGGCCCGGACCCTTGCAGGGGCGAGAGCACCGCCCCCGTTGGGCGATGCCGCAAGGGGGTTGCGGTAGGCCGGGTCCCTGCCCAGCACCAGGCGCGCCTGCACGCTCAAGGTGAAGGGTGCGCGCGGTGCCGCCGGGTTCGCGAGGGAGCCGAAGCGGGGGTTCACCTCGTACCGGTACGCACGGCGCTCCGGGTCGAAACCACGCACCGAGAGCAGCGTGGGGTCGGGAAATGAAATCTGCCCCCACCCGCGCAGGTCCCCCGGGCCGTGCAGCAGCTGGTCGAGCCCCGCGGGGAGGTTGCGTGCCACCATCCACACCGTGAACCGATTGGCGGTCGTCCCCCGGAGCTTTGCGAACTGCAGTTCGGCCACCGCGTCCAGTGACGCCCACCACGAGCCGCGGCAGCTGTTCGCCGCCGCCACGGTGCCGGACTGGCGGCGCAGGCACCCCCGCACGCCGCCGGGAGCCCGGTCCAGGAGCGTGCGCATCCCGCTCGCGACGGTGGAGTCCGGCGCCGCTGCGGGATCCCACACGAAGGCCCGGTCGTTGGCCGCACCGTCGCCGTTGACGTCGCCGCCCACCATGGGAGTAAAGGGCAGCCCGGAAGCCAGCTGTCCGCGGATCTGGAACTTGGCCCGCGACCCCGGAGGCCCGGGCCAGAGGTTCCACGATCCGTGCACGACGTGCCGCGGGGCATACGGAGCGTCAGCCCATTCCGGGCGCAGCGGGTCGGCGCCCGTGCTGGCGGGCGCGCCACCCGGCGCGTTGATCGGGCCGACGAGAAGGCGCGAGTGGGTCCAGGCGTACGCCACGCTCCACGTGCCCCGGTTGCCCGGAAGAATGCCGCCAAGGCGAGCGGTGAGCTGCGTCGTGCGCGAACGCCCGTCGCCGGTCACCTCGCGAACCGTTCCGAATGCGTCCACGCGGCGCGAGGCGGCGGGGCTCGGGGTTCCCAGTGCCGGCTCGATGGCCGCGGCGGGGGCGTAGACGGCTCGGCCGCCTTCCTCCGCCAACGTAAACGCCACCCGCGGAAGTAGGTTGCGGTCGAAGGCCAGGGGCTCCGACGACCCCCGCAGCACGGCGACGGACGCATCCCAGAAGATCTGTCCCGGCAACTGGCCCGCCCCGTTCAAAGACGCACGCCGTACGCGCGGGGCGGCATAGTCCGAGCCGAACAGTGTGGCCCGGGGCAGGCGGGTCGCGAACTGCGGGGTCCCGCTGGTGCAGGCGGTGGGGGCCGCGTCCGGCGTGCCGCGGTAGGCGTGCCAGTCGGGCGCCGGCGCCGCGTCGCCCAGGCACACGAGCATTGCCGAACCGGGAAATCCGGTTTCGCTCAGGGCCGTCGCCAGCGAAGGCACGCGCACCGCCCCGCCGAACTCGCCGATGCCGCCGTGGATGGTGGTGGTACCGTGACCGGCACGCCTGTCCCAGGGCAGCCGCACCTCGACCGATGCGCCGACGCGGGGACTCACGCGCACGTCGGAGGGCACGCGGCCGGGAGCGCGCCCGAAGAGCTCCGCGACGCGGGGGGCGGCGGCGAGGTGGTGTGGGTACCACGAGCGCTCGGCCCGGAGGCCGTAGTCCACGCTGAAAGCTCCCGACGCCCAATGATGTCCGACGTAGCCCGCCGCATAGGCCGCGACGGCGCGCCCTTCTCGCGGGTTCAGGGTGCGCGTGAACGAGGCGGGGCGGGACTGCTCCAGGTCGGCCAGGCTCGCGAAGCCGAAGGTACCCAGCCGGTTCGCCCAGCTGGTCGTCCGCAGGTCCTGGTGCCGCCACTCCACGCCGCCGCGCAGGCGATGCGCGCCGTCAGGGGTAACATAGGAAACTTCGTCCGAGATCTCGCTCACGGTGCGTTGCTGGTCGGTGTCCGCGAACGGATTGCCGCCGAACAGCAGAGACTCCGCCTGGCCGTGTTCCGGGCCGGACCCGCCCACCAGCACGGTGCCCGCGGGAGTAAGCTGTGAGCTGGCGCTATGTGCGGACGACACCGCGTGGTGCAGCCGGAGCGTGTTGCCCAAGTGGATGCCGCCGGACGTCAGCTGCCCCATCACTCCGCCGCCGGTTCCCCGCGATTCGGCGCCGCTCCCCGCGCGTGCCCACGCAGGGTCGCCGGACCACGTGCGCGAAGACTGGCCGTTGAACCGCAGAACCGCCGTGTGCAGCCGCGACAGCGTGGCATCCAGGCGCAGCAGCCCCACCGCGCCGTGCCTGGCGTCGCCCAGGGGGCGGCCACCGCCTGCACCGAGCGCGTCGGTAATGGCGACGAAGCGCCGCACGGAATCCGGGTCCGCGCGAAGCCTCAGCAGGTCGCCCGCCGCCAGGTTCTCCAGGGAGCGCGAAGGCGCGTGTTCGTCGCGCAGCGTCAAGGCCCCATAGGCGAACAGGCGGTCGCGCACCAGCGCCCCGCCACCCCCGGCGTCGACGCTGCCGCCCGCGGTGGGGGTGCCCAGTGCCCCCGGCCAGTCGCCGTACCGCAGCCAGGGAAGGTTGGCGCTGACCCGGACGGCGCCGCCCCAGCCGTTTTCGCCCCGTTGGGTCTGCACGGCCAACTGGCCGCCGGTGAACTGCCCGCGGGCTACGTCGTAGGAGTTGGTGACGGCCGCGGCCCCGCGGATGGCCTCCCGCGGAACGGCATCGCCCTCGAGCGACGCGCCATCCAGCGTAGCTCGCGTCTGGTCGGGAGACTGCCCCGCGAACGACACGCCGCCCTCGCTCCCGGGCACCCGCGTGCCGCCGGATCCCCGGGTCGCAAGGTCCGAGAGGTCTTCGCCCTGCAGCGCTTCCCGTCGGAGCTGGTTGGCGCTGCGGGCCGAACTGGTGGTGCCCGGCGTGCGCCGCGCCTCCGCCGCGCGCACCGCCGAGGCGCTGACCGAAACGGTGTCCAGCACGGCGGCGCGTACCGCGAGCGAAAAGTCCGCCGTCGCCACGCCCTGCGCGGCGGCCCGCACGACCCTGGTGGCCCCCGTGTGCCCCAGGGCATGGGCCGAAACCACGAACCGGCTGCTCGGCCGCGTGAACGTCAGCCGGTAGCGGCCGCTCGCATCGGTCAGGGCCGCCTTGCCCTCGCCCTCTTCGGACGTGGCCTGGACGCGCGCCGCGGCGATGGGCTGTGCCTCAGCCCCGGTCACCCGGCCCTCGACCGTCGCCGTCACGGCTTGGGCGGCCAGGGACGGCGCCTTGGCCCACATGCACATGCCCGCCGCGATGATCGCGAACGCCCGGATGGATCTTCTCACGCTGCCTGGCCCGTCCGCGATCGCTAGTTCCGGGCGGGCGGGGGACCCGCTTCGACAACGATCTCCCGTTCCGTGCCGCCGCTCCGCACGCGCAGCGTGTAGCGTCGTCCAGGCACCGCATCGGTGAACCACCGGCTGGTGCGCTGCGTATCGCGTCCGTCCACCGAAAGGAGAAGGTCTCCCACCGCGAGCCCCACGCGTTGGGCGCTGGAGCCGGGGCGGACCGAGCTCACGCGGGGGTACCCCGTCCGCTGCATCCCGCCCGGTGTCTGCGCAATCTGGAACTCGAGGCCAAAGCCTACATCCGCCTTCGGCTGCCGGCCGGTCGCCGCGGTCGTCTCCTGCGCGCTGGCGCCGGCCGCGGGCGCGAGAAGCGCCGCGCACACGGCCATGACTCGAAACAGCTTCATCGGTTGCCGTCCTGCAGAAAGGTGGTTGCCTATCGGCGAGCCGCGCGCAGGGCCCGGTCGATGTGGCGGTTGAGGGTGGCGAGCGGAAAGGCCCCCACCAGGCGGGTGTCGTTGATCAGAAACGTCGGTGTCGCGTCGATGCCGAGCTGCTTCGCCTGTGCGGCGTCACGCACCAGGATCGAATCCATCTCCGCATCCTTCATGCAGCGGCCGAACTCATCCAGGTTCCCGACGCCGGCCTCCTTCGAGATGTCGTCCCATGCCCGGGTCCCGATGGACGACTGCGCCTGGAACAGCGCATCGTGCATTGCCTCGAACCGGCCCTGGCGCCCCGCGCACTCACTGGCGCGCGCGGCCATCCTGGCGTGGGGGTGCGTACGAAGGGGATGATGCCGGTACACCACCGCGACGTCCCTGCCGCGGTCGGCGCGCAGGGTCTTGAGCCGTTCGGCGAGCACCCGGCAGGCCGGGCACTGGAAGTCGGAAAAAACAACGATCGTCACCGGTGCGTCGGCGGGACCCATTCGTGCCCCCGCCGCCGCGTATCCCTGCCACTCGGGAACGTGCACGGGCTCCGCCGCACTCGACGCCGCATCGGACGGCTGCAGTTCCCGCCTGACCAGCAGCCCCGTCACGATTACCGCGCAAATCACCAACAGAGTGGTACTCAGCTTTTCCATCATCGACGCTGCTCGTTCTAGCCGCTGGGTGGGTGTTGCAAACGGATGCCGGCAGGGCAAACGGGCCAGCGGAGCTGCCCGCGTCCCCTGCCGGCGACGTTCCGCGATCAGTTGTGGCAGCTGACTTTGGAGCTGGTGGCCGTGTTGTTGGTGCAGTACGTGGTGGTGGTCGCGTACTTGTACCCGAGGTCGCCACACATCTCCGTACCGGCCTCTACCGCTTGCTCGTGCGATTCCTGGCAGTCGAACAGCTCCGTGGCCTGCGCGGGGCGCGCCAGGGACATGCCGCCCAGGGCGATGAGGGCGCCGGCGAACAGCTTGGTGACGGTCTGCTTGGTCATGCGAGGTTCTCCTACGTGGGGAATGAAAAGGGGGATTGCTCTTCACCGCCGGGCAAAACGTTCGTTTGTGGCGGTGCAGCATAATAAAATGTTTCCCAACATTCGGTCAAGTGTGTCGTGATATCACAGGTACGAGAGTCCGCCCGCCGTCGATTCGCCGCCCTGACGGACCCCTTGCCTTCCGTGGGGGCAGGCGGACAATCCCTGCAACCGCAACGAAAAACGGGGATGTTCCCACCTTGTGCCGAATGCGTCTCCGACGCGCGAAGCAACCCTGTCACGCGTACGGACGAGGTGCAACTGTCTGGAACAGGCTTGTCCAGGCCGCCTTCCCGGCGCGGTTTCGGCCGGGCATTATATGAAAGAATGGCTGCTGGATCTGCACGAGAAGGGGGGGCGGGCGGCCAACGAACGAGCGGCGGAGCACCC
>NZ_DATBNB010000094.1 GCF_036554565.1 Longimicrobium sp.
CGTGAAATCCTGGGCGTGTACATCTTTGTGTGGGTGGCCGCTTTATTAGGCCACATGGCCTAATTTAGCGGCCACCATGATGAGGGAGCCTTAGCAAGTTTGTACGCCATGTTTTTCGCCCCGCTTAACGGTATCCTCTCCTCAGGCGTACGCGTGCGTGCTCTGCGTGTGCTGGCCGACGCACATCAGGCGTTGTCCGGGCGTGAGATCGCGCGGCAGGCACACGCCAGCCGGGCAATGACGCAACGCGGACTGGGGGAACTGGCGCAACTCGGCGTCGTGCTGATGGAGGAAACGCCGGCCCAGCATCTCTACCGTCTGAACGAGAACCACCACCTTGTGCGCGATGGCCTCCTGCCGCTATTTCGGGCGGAACGTAAGCGGGCTGACGAGTTGTTCCAGGAGCTGCGGCGGATTCTGCTGGACGAGGCGGGCGTGGCGGATGGGCGCGTGCTGGCCGCGTATCTGTTCGGGAGCGCCGCCCGGGGCGACGACGTTCCCGGAAGCGATCTCGACGTTCTCGTCATCACGCCCGACGCACGGGCTGCCGAAGCGGTGCACGATACACTTTCAGCCCGTGCGCCAGCACTCCGAACGTACTTTGGCGTGGTGCTCTCGCCCGTGGTGCTGGACTTGGCAACCGCTCGTGAGCAGGCGGGCAGCACGGACAGCTTTCTACGTGACGCAATCCGTGACGGCCGGCGGATTTACGGAAAGGCATTGGAGGAACTGCTTTGGTAACACGGGGGCGCCGCAAGGATACCGACCGCAACCAGGCCGCGAAATATCGGAACGTCGGCTCTGCCGTCCTGCAGAGCGCGCAGGATCTCGAAGATTCTCGCGACGGATGAGACCCGCTACGGCAATGCCATCTCAGTGATCGCCATCCACGCGGCCATCGCGTACAACGACGCGATCACGATTGCGTATGGCGGGTTCAAGTCCACCGAAGGGGAGCACGTCCGAGCGCCGGACGCGCTGCTCGCCGCGCTGAAGAACCCCTCGCCCGACGCGGTGGACCTGCTCCGGCGGTCGTCAAGAAGAAGGACGCGGTCTCCTATCAGGGAGTGTACAGTACGATCTCCGACGCGTCCGCGATCCTTCGCAAAGCCGAGTCGTTCTGCGCCTGGGCCGAAGAAGCGTACCGGCGGCGCCCGCCCGCGTGACGGCCTCCTTCGTTGATGCCCCGGTCGCGAGGGCGAAAGTGAGTCGGCGGGGGCTCGACGAGCTTCCCTGCGGCCTCGGGATCGCCCAAGGTACGAAGACTCTCGGTAACCCGTGCCGACCTGGGCCTCGGGCCCGGCCAACTCCACCCCCGAACCTCCGTAAGACGCCGCGCCGGCAGGCCGTCCGCTCTTACCGCGCGTCGAACTCCGTCGGCCTTGTACGATCCGAGGTTTCCTGGAGACGTTCCCGGTGCTCAGGGGGGAGTCGCGCTGCGTCCGCGAACCGGCCCGCCCACTCGATCCACCGCCGGGCACCCGCCCAATCCTGCCGCTCGGCTGCCTGGTCCGCTCGCCAGAGCCCCACCTCGAACACGATCTGCGCCATCTGGTTCGGGAACGTGCGCCGCACCACGCTGCGGTCGCCGGGCGTGAATGCAGGCGTGGCATAATCGGCCGGGACCACCCGGGCCAGCGCGGCGTCGACGGCGTCGAGATCCACCCCGGCCCTCTCCCCCGCCGACGGGATCCGGTAGCCCGTACCCAGGCTCACCAGCGAATCCATGTGGACGCCGAGAAGGGTGGGATCGCCTGTGCGGGCGAAGACCACCGGGCGCTGCATGCGACCTTCACGCGCGGAACGCACCCACGATTGCACGACCCGGTAGGCGATGTACTTGACGGCCGCGGTGCTGTCGACGTACTCGGGGGTGATCGTATCCAGCTGCTCCACGGGCAGCGGCAGCGGAAGATCGTGCGCCCGGCTCACCGAACCCGCGTACCACGCCGCATCGAGCAGCCCCACGTTCACCACGGCGACGTCGGGGCGCACACCCTCGGCGAGCTGCAGGACGAGGGCGGGGTAGGTGTCGAGATCGCCGTTGGTGAGCAGGATGCTCCCCCGGGGCAGAGACTCCAGCACCCAGCGGTTGTACGCGAGTGCGCTGCCGCTGAAGAACCCCGCCTCGTGCAGGCGGCGCAGAGCCTGTTCCGCCGCCTGCCGGTCGTCGCGCCGCAGCGCCTCCATGTGGATTGCCATCCAGGCGCCCCCGTCCGCGGGGTCACACGCCACGGCTGCCCGGTAGTGCGCCCAGGCGCTGTCCGCGTTCGCCTCATCCCACGAGCTCAACTGCGGGTTGTACAGGTCGCCCAGCACCGTGTGCGCAAAGCTCGCGCAGTCTCCCATGGCCACCGCGCGGTGCGCCTCCCGTCGCGCTTCCGTGCGCTCATCCAGGCGCCGATAGACCTCGGCCAGCCAGGCGTGCGTCTCGGCGGAGGCGCCTGGGCGTTCCGCCAGCGCGCGGACCTGGCCGGCGGCCGCACCGTACTGATGGTGCCAGTACGGCTGAAGGGCATCCCGGAGCGCCTCGTCCCTGGTCTGCGCGAGCGAGGGCGCGGCCCACAGGGCGCCGGCCAGGACGATTGTGATGATGGGGTGCTTCGAATTCATGATCCAACACCTCGCGGGAAGTGGCCAGCGGGAGGCCCTGCGTTCCGGCCCACGGCGCGGCGTAGAGGCGGCACGGCGCGACGCGGGAGTGTCGGCGGCTTTTTCCGCCGCATCATCACAGCCGCGCGTCCAGGCCCAGGCTGAACGACACACGGTCGCGGTCCTGCACATCGCTCAGCGACTCGTGCTCGTAGCCGGTGGACCAGCGGACGCCCAAACCCCCGCCCAGCGGCGTCTTTCCGTACAGGCCCACGCGGTAGGTGTTGGCGCGCCCCAGTTCGAACTCCAGCGGCGACTCCGTGGGCGCCGTGCCCGCGCCGACGACGAGCGTGGCGTACGACTCGGGGGACGAGAAGTAGCGGCGCGCCAGGAGCGAGCCCGAAACGGAGGTGCCGTCGTCCTGCGGCGTGATGAAGGGGCGCGCGGAGAAGTAGTAGTTGCCCCGGTACAGCCCCGCCGAGCCCGTGAAGATGGTGGCGCGCGCGTTCTGGAATTCCAGGTGCCGCATTCCGATGGAGGCCTCCGTTCCGCTGGCGGGGCTGGTGTAGATCTCCGCCCCGATCCGCGCGATGGGAAAGATGGACGCCTCCGAATACCCCGCGTTCAGGTATGCGTAGGTGCCGCGGGCGATGCGCGGATACGCGTCCATCTCCACCTGCACCCCGTTCTGCCCGAAGCGCTGCGCCCAGTTCAGCCGCGCGATCAGGGTGGCGCCCGGGTCCTTGCGCGAGACTTCGGCCGTGGTGGTGTGCCACGGGTCCAGGTCCGCCCCGCCGAACCTCACATGCCCGTAGTCCAGCCGCGCGCGCCACTCCACGGCCGCCGCAACCGGCTCCGGCGTCCGCACGCATCCCAGGTCAACGGGGCAACCCGTTTCCTGGGCACCCGCCGGCCCGCACAACAGGATCGACGCCGCCAGCAGGGCGACACGTCCGCGACCCACGAAGCTCATCTCCCTCATCCCTGATCGACTCCTGCTGTCGCCGCTCGTGAGACTGCGTGATCGCATAAAGTAGCGTGAAGCCCCGCCGTCTCGCACGAGCAGGGCCACCGATTCGCCGAACGAAGAAGCCCCGCCGGCAGCGAGCCGGGCGGGGCTGTTCGTTCGCTGGTGTAACAGATCCGTCAGCCGCCCACCCGGGCCTTGATGGTGTTGGCGATCACCATCACGATCCCGGCGCCGATCAGCAGGAGCACGGTCGCGCCGATGAACGCGCCGATCTGCGCCACGAACACCCGCCGCTTCGACATCGGGTACAGGCGTGGCAACACCTTGTATGGAACCACCATCCCCACGTAGATGAACAGCGCGAGCTCCGCCAGCAGCACCCAGGTCATGCTTTCGGGCGTCAGCGTCATCAGCGCCGTGCTGATGATGGCGGCGGCGGCCACGTACGCGTTGAACACGGCGGCCTCTTCCACCGAGATCCGCCGGCCCGTGCTCCAGTGGAATCCCAGCCCGTACAAGCCCAGGTACGTCATCAGCAGGAGGATGCTGAACTCGGTGTTCAGCTCCTCGCCCAGCCCGGGAATCAGCTCGCCCACCTGCGTGCCCGTGGCCTTGCTGGCCAGCAGCGACGCAATGAAGCTCAGCACCAGGTACTTCACCGGGCTCTGGACGGCGCTGCGGGGCAGGGCCTCGGGGACGGGCTCCGGGAAGACGTGGCCGGCGCGCTGGGCGGGGCCGGTCATCGCCGTGCGGAAGAAGCGCAGCGGGCGAGCGATGATCCACCACGTGGTCACCGCGTACTCGCGCAGGTCTTCCACCCGGTCCATGACGATGTGCTCCCACGCCTCGGCGAGCACGTGCTTTTCCGTGGGCGCGAGCTCCTTTCCGCACGAACTGCAGTACGTGCCCTGGTCAAGGTGCCCGCAATGGGCGCACGCGACCAGGGTCGTGGCCAGGGAGGGGCTGAGGTCGGTCATTCGGGAGAACTGCGAAGGGTCTGGTGGCGTGGAGCGGGAACAAGGGATAACAGCCCAAGCCCATGCCGTGCAAGACCCTGGATCGTTACTTCGATACAGGGCGTCGTGCGACAACGAGATCCTTCCAAGGGTCAGATCCAAGGCTCCGCGGGACACGCCCGGATTCCCCGCCATCTCCTTCCGTAGACCGCGGGGAGCCGGGGCGAGGGAGGAGCTGGCCATCTCTGAAGAAAAAAGCCTCACGCAGAGGCGCAGG
>NZ_DATBNB010000095.1 GCF_036554565.1 Longimicrobium sp.
CCGTGTGCGGCCACGAAAGGCCGTTGATCGTCACGACGAAGCGCTCGGGCTGGCGAGTGGCGCCTTCGCCCTGGGCGGGGAGCTGCATGCGGCCCAGGACGAACACGCGGTCAGTGGGGATGGGCCCCTCCGCCGGATCCACCACGATGGCCCCGGAAAGCTGGCTGTCGATCCCGTTCCGCGCGTCGATGGTCGCCGTATCGGACGTGCTGGCCCAGTAGTGGTACGTCCCCGGCGCACCTGCCTGAAAGCTGACGACGCGTGAGTGCCCGGGCTCCACCCGGAGGGTGTCCGCTGCGCCCGGCCGGGCGTGCAGGCCGTGCACCACGAGGGGAGACCCCGCGAGCGCTCCGTCGAGCGCGTTCCGGACGGTTACCCGCACCCGCGTACCGGATCGTACGCGAATGAGGGGACCGGGAATCCGCGGAACGCCCTCGCCTTCGGCGAACGCCGGCACCACGAGGGCGGCGGGCCGGCGGCTGCCGTCCGGGTACCATCGCCCCACCCGCGCGGTCAGGGTGACGGTGAGTCCCTCAGCGGTTGCGCGTCCCCCCGGGCTGCGGTTGTCGTTCGCACGCGCCACGGGAAGCTGGCCACGATCTGCCCGCTGCGCATGAAGCTGCTGCGGAAGGACCATCGCCGCGGCCAGGGCACACAGGAGCGCGGCTCGTCCGGTCATGGCAGGCCTTTGGGAGCAGGGGGCAAATCCTCCACATTTTACCTTTTCAATGATCAGACACGAGCGGCCGGCGCACAAGGAGCCACTCCATCTACGGAAACCGGATATCCCCTGATCAGTGTGGTTTCTGCAGCGCGCAGGAGCGCACGTGCTCACCGTCCAGGACATTCAACCGGCGAAGCGCGGACAAGACACAACCACTCATCCGGACGGGATTGGCGGCAATGCAGATGAACGTTACGTTCCGAAGAGATCCCATTCTGGCGGAATCAACCTCCTTTTCGGCCCCGGGTCCTTGCGAATTTCTCCGATCCTTCACCGACGGGTGTCGTGGGTTCGCCCTCGTGGCCGATCCTTCCTTCCCATCGCCATCGTCCTCACCATGGTGCTCGTTGCGCCCGCTGCGAGCCAGGTTCACGGCGCGGTGATCGAGCCATCCGGGCGACCTGTCTCCGGGGTGGTCGTCGTAGCGTGGGTTGGTGGCCGATCCGTGGAGAGCGTACAGACGGATGAGCAGGGGCGCTTCACCATCTCCCGCCGTCCCCAGGGATCGGAGGCTGTTTTCCTGAGCTTCCGGGGGATGGGCTATCGCACCCGAACACTGGCGCTTACCTCCCACGATTCAAGCGTCCAGGTAGTCTTGCAGGCGGCTCCCCTGGCGCTGGCTCCCGTGATCGTCTCGACCGCTCCGCGCCGCCTCTGCCCCAACGTGGAAGATCCCCGGGCACGCATGCTCTGGGAGCGCATGCGCAGCCGTTATTGGGCGGAGCAAGCGGATACCGTGTTCATCTTCGGCTTCGTCGAGGTGCGCCAGGGGACAGAAACCAGGCAGGACGTCGACCTGGCCGATACTGGACATCCCAGCCACGGCTGGACCACCGGCGCCCTGGTCACGGCCGCACCTGGGCTAATGGCGCGCTCCGGATATGCCACGCCCGCGGCTGGGGGGGCCGGTGAGCGGACGGCCTTCTGGACGTATCGAGCCCTGGACTTCGGCCAGATGATGATCAGCTTCTGCCCGCGAAGCCGGCAGCCACGGGTCGGGCAGATCGAGGGCGTCCTGACATTGTCGGGAGATACAACCTTGGCGAGGGCCCGCTGGGCGTTCCGCACCCCACGCCCGGATGAGGATGCGGGCGGCGAGGCGTCCTACTACCAACCGGAGCCCGCCACGGGACGGGCTCTGCTCGCTCACCAGACGCGGTTCTGGAGGAAGACTACCAGGGGCCGCTACTACTTCGAGGCGCGCGAGTTCGTCGATTGGCGGCGGTGGAGCCGATAGGCGCCGCCCGAGCGCGGGAGGTCAGCTCCCGCGCCGCTTCCAGCGGCTCCGGTCCGCGCGGCCACGTCAGCCACGAGCGCCGGCACGTGGAGTCTCGTGCTCGACGCGCGGGCCGAGCGGAATTCAGAAGTTGATGCCTGCCTGCACTCCCACCGCGCCCCCGCTGGCTACGGCCGGCGCGATGCGCACCGCATGCGCACGCGTCATCTTTTCGTTGTGCTCGGTGACCGAGCGCGGTGCGGTGAGGATGCTGTAGGCGGCGCCCCCGATCATAAGGCCGCTGCCCATCACGTTCACCGCATCCCAGTGCAGGTCTCCACCCTCTGGATTGTCCATGTCGAACTCCGGCGAAGTCAGGATCTGGCTGATCACGGAGCCCAGGACGAGCGTCGCCCCGGCGCCGCGGATCTGGAGGCCCAACGACGTGCGGCGCGCGTCGCCTGCGTAGAAGTTCCCCGCGGATGGCGCGATCAGCGTTCCGTACGCGAAGAGCCAGTACCCCACGTCGCCCTTCCACTGCGATTCTACCCCCTGGTTCATCAGCGCCGCCCCCGTGCCCGTCGCGACCAGGGTATGCCCCAGGGCCAGCACCTGCGCTCGAGAGCGGCTCTTGGGCCGGGGCTGGTTCGCCACGCCCGATGCCGCGGGGCCGGCGGTGTCGCGTGCGCTGAGCGCAAGGGCTTGTGCCTGTCCGCGTACGGGCGAGGCGACCAGCGCCAGGGCGAACGCGGGGAGCAGGAGGTACACACGCATGGACGATGTCTCCGGGGATGGTGGGTGGAAGGACGTTCCCGTAAACGCACCAGACCAGGCCAGCGTGACGGAGGGGACGGCCGTCCGGGCAAGGGAACCGGCGGCCGACGGTAAAGTTTCGACACGGCGGAGAGCGCCCGGCCCGTCGCGCCCATCCCTGTGCGGACTCCAGGTGCCACGCGCCAGAGCGGCATCTGGCCTTGGGTGGCAAGCGTCGACTGGGGAAGGCACCGAGCCCCAGCCGAAGTGACCGAGGCTCTTACGACGTTCGGTAAGCCGCTGATTCAGCTGCCGTCCTCGCCACACGTTTCGCTCCGCCCCCCAGATCCGTAACTGCCGCCGTTGCAGAGAACGGTTGCGCGTGAGGCGCTCACGAGAGGGGAGTCCGACACGGTTTCCGCATCACTGTCCGGGGCTCTTCCGCCGGAACCGTAGCTGCCGCCGTTATCCATGCTCGGCTTCCCTGCTTCGAGCGTCGTCGGGGTATCGGTACACGCTGGGATGAGAAGAGCAAGCGAGCAGATTACGCACAGTGATCCGATTCGCCTCATGTGAAGACCTCGTTTGGTGAAAGAGTCACGGTTGTAGCGCAAACTGTAGAGCACCGCACCGACAGCGCCAGCAATATCTAAGTCGGTGGCGTCAGGCTCCGTCCGGCCTCCGTGACTCGGCCCCGATCTCGCCGAGCAGGGTGCGCACGCGGACGTAGTCGTGCGCGGGAGCGACGCCGAGCGCGATCGCCTGCACGGTTGCCAATCGCCGGGCGTCACCCAGCAGCGTCGCGGCGTGAGCCAGGTCGATGGCGGCCGGAACGGCCTTATCCGGCGCTGCCCGGGCGATGAGCGCATAGGCACGATCCCACGCCCGCCGCGCCTTCTCGATTGCCCCCGCGTCCGCCGCGAGACCGCGCGCGGTCACCGCCCAACCGCCAAGACGTTCCTCTGCCGGCAAGCCGTCCAGGTGGCGAAGCACCCGCCGGATCGCATGGCATCCGTCCGGAGTGCGGCCTATGTCCAGCCAG
>NZ_DATBNB010000096.1 GCF_036554565.1 Longimicrobium sp.
CGCCCGGGCCCGCGCGCTGTGGGGGCGCGAGGGCGGTCCCTCGTACACGTACACGCTGGAGCTGCAGTGCTACTGCGCGGCCGGAACGTCGCTGGCCCCGGTGGTGGTCACCGTGAAGAGCGATCAGCCGGTCAGCCGCATCTACAAGAAGGCCAACGCGGCGGACCCCACGATCAGCGCGTCCGCCGACGTGTTCGGCCCGTACGATACCGTCGACGAGCTGTTCGAGGTGATCGAGGACGCCATCGACCGTGACGCGAACATCCTGCAGGTGGGCTACAACGACCTGAGGGGCTTTCCCGACGTCATCAACGTCGCCGTGAAGGGTGGCACCGCGAACGACCAGCGGATCCTGTTCATCAGCGACTTCGCCCTGACGCCGGCGAGCTGACGGAACGGCCGTTTCACGCAGAGGCCGCAGAGAAGACAGAGAGGACGCAGAGGGCTTGGCCAGCCTCTGCGTCCTCTCCTTTTTCTCCGCGTCCTCTGCGTGATGCTCTTTGGTTTTCAGGCCGGGATCAGCGCGGAACCCTCACCCTCGTCCCCGCCGGGCTCCGGCGTCTCCGCGGCCTCGTCCGGCGCCGGGAAGAGGAGGGCGCCGAGGGTTTCCAGCAGCTCGTCGCGCCCCTCGCCGTTCAGCGCCGAAAAGGCGATGGCCTGGTCGGGAGTGATGTCGAGCTTGCGCACCGCGGCGGCGAACTGCTCTTCGCGCTTGGTCTTGTTGAGCTTGTCGGCCTTGGTGAAGGCGAACAGCACGGGAATGCCCAGCTCGGCCAGGTAGTCAACCGAGCGCAGGTCGTCGGGCGACGGGCCGGTGCGCAGGTCGATGAGCTGAACGACGCCGGCCAGGTCCTTGGCGGTGGAGATGAAGCCGTGGATGACGCCCTCCCACTTCTTGCGCAGGGCGTCGGGCACCCGGGCGTAGCCGTAGCCCGGCAGGTCGACCAGGAAGAAGTCGCCCAGGTCCGAGCGGACGTGGTAGAAGTTGATCTCCTGCGTCTTGCCGGGCTGCTGCGATACGCGGGCGATGGCGGTTCGCGTGCGCCCCAGAAGCCGGTTGATGAGCGACGACTTGCCCACGTTGGACCGGCCCGAGAACGCCACCTGCGGCATTCCCCGCGCGCTCTCGGGCGGCGCCTGCCCCAGCTGGCCGATGGCCCCGGCGAATTCGACCGACTTGATCCTCACGCTTCCTTCTTCCGCCGCGGCTCGGGCGCCAGCACCAGCAGCGGCGGCACGGCCTCGGTCACGCACTCGGGGGTGACGACGACCTCGCGCACGTCCTGGCGGCTGGGGATGTCGAACATGATGTCGCGCATCAGGTTCTCGATCACCGCGCGCAGGCCGCGGGCGCCGGTGCCCCGCTCGATGGCCTGCTTGGCGATGGCCCGGATGGCCGCCGGGTCGAAGGTGATCCCCACGCCGTCCATCCCGAAGATCTTCTGGTACTGCTTGACCAGCGCGTTTTTCGGCTCGGTGAGGATGCGCACCAGCGCGTCCTCGTCCAGGTTCTCCAGCGTCACCATCACCGGAAGGCGGCCCACCAGCTCGGGGATCAGCCCGAAGCGCAGCAGGTCCTCGGGCTCCACGTCGCGGAACGGGTTGGCGTCCTTGCTGTCGGTGTCGCGCGCGTCGTCCTTGGCACCAAAGCCGATCTGCCGCTTGCCGCGCCGGGCCTCGATGATCTTTTCCAGCCCGTCGAAGGCGCCGCCGCAGATGAACAGGATGTGCTTGGTGTTGATCTGGATGTATTCCTGCTGCGGGTGCTTGCGGCCCCCCTGCGGCGGAACGGAGGCCGTGGTCCCCTCCAGGATCTTCAGCAGCGCCTGCTGCACCCCCTCGCCGCTCACGTCGCGGGTGATGGAGGGGTTCTCGCTCTTGCGGGCGATCTTGTCGATCTCGTCGACGTAGATGATCCCCCGCTCGCACTCGGCCACGTTGAAGTCGGCCGCCTGCAGCAGGCGGACGAGGATGTTCTCCACGTCCTCGCCCACGTACCCCGCCTCGGTGAGCGTGGTGGCGTCGACGATGGTGAACGGCACGTGGAGCACGCGGGCCAGCGTCTGGGCCAGCAGCGTCTTCCCCACGCCCGTGGAGCCGATGAGCATGATGTTGCTCTTGTCGAGCTCCACCTCGTCCATCACCCCGTGGTTGTTCACCCGCTTGTAGTGGTTGTACACCGCCACCGACAGCGACTTCTTGGCCTGCTCCTGCCCCACCACGTACTGGTCCAGCACCTCCTTGATCTCCAGCGGCGTGGGAACCGGCGTGGCGGCGCTGGTGGCCTCCTTGATCTCCTCCTCGGCCAGGATCTCGTTGCAGAGCGAAATGCACTCGTTGCAGATGTACACCGAGGGCCCGGAGATGAACCGCTTCACCGAGTCCTTGGATTTTCCGCAGAACGAACAGCGGAGATGCTTGTCGCTGGGCATGCCTGAACCTGCTGGGAAGATGAAAAGGAGGAGACGGGGCTCCCGTAGATCAGGAGCCCGTCTCGGCCGTCTCGTGGGTCACCGCCACCAGCGGCGTCTTGCCGCCATGGCTGATCACCTCGTCGATCAGGCCGTATTCCTTTGCCTCGTCGGGCGACATGTAGCGGTCGCGGTCCAGGTCGGCCGCCACGCGCTCCTCCGTCTGCCCGGTGTGGTGCGAAAGGATCTTGTTGAGCTTGTCGCGCAGCCCCAGGATCTCGCGGGCCGCGATCTCGATGTCGGCCGCGTTGCCCTGGCTGCCGCCCGAGGGCTGGTGAAGCATGATCCGCGCGTTGGGAAGGGCGCTGCGCTTGCCCTTGGCGCCCGCTCCCAGCAGGATGGCGCCCATGCTGGCCGCCATGCCGATGCAGATGGTGTGCACCGGCGAGCGGATGTACTGCATGGTGTCGTAGATGGCCAGCCCCGCCGTAACCCCGCCGCCCGGGGAGTTCACGTACAGGTAGATGTCCTTTTCCGGATTGTCGGCATCCAGGAAAAGGAGCTGCGCGATGATGATGTTCGCCACCGTGTCGTCGACCGCGCTGCCCAGGAATACGATGCGGTCCATCAGCAGGCGGCTGAAGATGTCGTAGCTGCGCTCGCCCCGGCTGGACCGCTCGATCACGTACGGCGGAAAAATGGCCATGTGCTGGTCGTCTGCTTTCTTGAAATGAAAGGATTCGCGCCCGCGGATGCCGCGTCAGCCGTGCGAAACGGTGTTCCGCGACCGCAGGTGCTCGAACACCTTTTCCTCGGTGATCTCCGATTCCAGCGCCTGCATCTGGCCGGAGCGCTCCAGCTCCACCCACACGTCGCTGGGCGAGCGGCCCGCCTTTTCGGCCAGCTGCTCCACGCGCGCGTCCACGTCGTCGGCGGTGGCCCGCAGCCCCTCGCGGTCGGCCAGGTGCTCCACCACCATCATCCGCCGCAGCCCCGCCTCGGCCTGCGGCCGCATGAAGGTGCGCAGTTGCGAGATCCGTTCCTCCTCCTCTGCACGCCGCGCGCGGCGCTTTCCGCTCTCGTCGGGCACGTCGCCCGTCATGAAGTCCAGGTAGCGCTCCACCATGCTCCCCGGCACGTCGAACGGGTTGGCCTCCACGATCTGCCCGATCAGCCCGTCACGCTCGGCCTGGTCGGCGCGGCGCCTGGCATCTTCGGCCAGGTCGTTGCGCACCCGCTCGCGGAGCGCGTCCATGCTCTCGAAGTCGCCCAGCCCCTTGGCGAACTCGTCGTCCAGGGCCGGCAGCTCCTTGCGTTGCGCATCCACCAGGCGAATGTGGAGGCGCTCCTGCTTGCCGCGCTGCGCCTCGTCGGCGAAGTCCTCGGGGAAGGTGACGGTGAACTCGCCCTCCTCGCCCGGGGCCAGCGTCATGATGGCGGCCTCGATGTCGGGAATGGCCTGCCCCTCGCCCAGCTCGAAGCGGTAGTTGCTGGCCTCGGCCTCTTCTTCGGCGTCCAGCTGGGTGATCTCCACCTGCACCTGGTCGCCGTAGTCGGGGGTGCCCTCCACGGGCGCGGGCGTGCCGCGGTCCTGGCGCAGCCGCTCGAGCACGGCATCCACCTCCTCGTCGCCCACCACGTCGGCCGGGCGCGACACCTGGAATCCGTCGATGCGCGACAGCTCCAGGGCGGGGTTCACCTCGAAGGTGACCTCGAAGTGAAGCTCGCCGCCGGCGTGGTAATGGACGTTGTCTACCTGCCCCTGCTCGATGGGCCGGTGGTCGCCGGACTCCAGCGCCTCGCGGTAGGCCTCCTGGATCACCTTTTCCACCGTTTCCTGCTCGATGGCCTGGCCGAACTGCTTTTCGACGATGGACGCCGGCGTCTTGCCCTTGCGGAAGCCGGGCATGCGCACGGAGTTGGCGATGCGCGAAGCCACCGACTGCCGCACGCGCCTGACGCGCTCCGGCGGCACGGTGATGGTAAGCTTGCGCGTGCAGGCGCCCGTCTCCTGGGCGTCGATCTGCAGAGCGGTGCTGGGCGTGGTGGTCTCGGACATCCGGCTGAATCTATCTGCTGAAGCGTTGCTGTATGCGAGGTGCGAAAGGGGGGATTCGAACCCCCACGGCCTGAGCCACTGGTTCCTAAGACCAGCGCGTCTACCATTCCGCCACTTTCGCGCGGGACGAACGGGAAAATATAGACCCGGCGTATGGGAGGGTCAACCGAAGGTGCGCAGGAGGGACGACTTCGCCGGGATCGGCCCGAACGGAAAGCGGCCCGGAGACGATTCTCCGGGCCGCTCGTTCCCCCCGTCCCGCCAGAGGTCAGTCCGGCAGGCGGATGTTCACGATGCTCCCCTCGCCCGTGCGAAAGCGCACGCGAAGCGAGATCACCTGCCCGGGACCCTTGCGCTCCACCAGCCGCCGGAACCCTTCCACGTCGCGCACCGCCTGGCCGTCTACCGCCACGATGCGCGTTCCCTCGCCCACGCCGTTGCGGGCGGCCACGCTCATCCGCTCCACGTTCGTCACCACCAGCCCCTCGGCGGGGCCGGCCAGATTGAACTCGCGCACCAGCTCGGGAGAGACCGGCTGCACCCCCAGCCCCAGCTTCGACCCGCCCGCGCCGGCGGCGCGAGGGGCCTGGGCGGCCGGGGCCTCCAGCGCGGTGGCCGGCGCCTCCGAAAGCTTCACCTCCACCCGCCGGCGGTCGCCGTAGCGGATGACGTCCAGCGCCACCGACTCGCCCGGGCGGCGGGTGGCGATCAGCCGCTGGAACTGGCCCACGCGCTGCACCCGCGTTCCATCCACCGCCACGATCACGTCGCCCTGCCGCAGCCCGGCTTCCCGCGCGGGGCTGTCGTCCGGAAAGTCCTGGATGACCACGCCCTCGATGCGCTCCAGGCGGAAGACCTCGGCATCTTCCGGCGTCACGTTGCTCACCTGGATGCCCACGGCGGGCCGGCGCACGCGGCCGTAGCGGATCAGGTCGTCGGCCACCTTGCGGGCCAGGTCGATGGGCACCGCGAAGCCGTACCCCGAGTAGAACCCGGTGGGCGACGCGATGGCCGAGTTCACCCCCACCACCTCGCCGCGCAGGTTCACCAGCGGGCCACCGGAGTTGCCGGGGTTGATGGGGGCGTCGGTCTGGATGAAGTCCTCGATGGCCCAGCGCCCGTTCGTGCCCGCGTTCTGCCCGATCAGGTTGTTCAGCGAGCGCCCCTGCGCGCTGACGATGCCGGAGGTAACGGTGGTGCCCAGGTCCAGCGGGTTGCCGATGGCCAGCACCCACTCACCGATCCGGACCCCCTCGGACCGGCCGATGCGCACCGCGGGAAAGCCCGTGCCCTCCACCTTGATGACGGCGATGTCGGTCAGCGGGTCGCGGCCCACCAGCCGGGCGCGCAGGTGCCGGTTGTCGGCCAGCACCACCGTGATCTGGTCGGCGTCGGCCACCACGTGGTTGTTGGTGACCACGTACCCGTCTGCGGTGATCAGAAAGCCGGAGCCGCTGGCCTGCTGCGGCATCTCGGGATGGCCGTCGGGCATGGGGAAGGGGAAGGGGAAGGGCATCCCTTGCCCGCGCTCGCCTTCCTCGTCGCCGTCCTCGCCGCCGCGGCGGCGGGAGCTGCCCTCGGCGCGCTCCGTTTCGATGGATACGACGGCCGGGGTCACCGATTCGGCGATGGTGATGAAGGCCTGGCTCAGCTCCTGGACGGGGCGCACCTCCGACGCGGGGGGGCGCCCCGGGGTCTGCAGGAGCGCCGCGTGCGAGCGGGTGGTCCAGTCCAGGCCGCTGGCCACGAGGACGCCGCCGGCGAACGCCCCGGCGGTGACGCCGACCATCCTGAGCTTGGCACGTACGGGATCGAGCATCGTGTTTTCCTGGTCGTTCTTCATTCGTGTCCGGATCCTGCCCGAATCTAACATCCCGCATCCGCAGCGCGCGCGACAGGCCCCGGCGATTAGGCCGGGGTTAGGGAGGGCCGGTGCCCCGCCCCCGGTTGCCCCTCCCCGCACAAATTACGTGCGGAGAGGGGAGAACTTCGCGCGAGGGTCGACGGGCATCGGCGCATGCCTCGGGAGCCCCCTCCCCCCGGCCCCCTTCCCCCGCTGCGCAGGGGAGGGGGAGACCTGAATCGCGCCTCGGCTGGTCTGGCGCACCCGGCTGCGCATGCAGTCCGCGAAGGCGGACTTCGGGCCCTTGTTGCCGTGACTTCAGTCGCCCGGCAGGGCTGAGGCCTCCACCCCAGCCGGGTGAGGAAGTGCGAGGTGACGGCCTGCAAGACATCGGCCCCGCTTCCGATGCTCGGGAAGCGGGGCCGAAAGCCTGTCACTGGATACCGACGTGCGCCGCGATCAGCGCTTGTCGTCGTCCACGATCTCGTAGTCGGCCTCGACCACGTCGTCGTTGGCGCGGGCGCCCGCACCGGCGGTGGCCGTGGCGTCACCGTCGAAGCCCGCGCCTGCCGTGGCGCCGCCGCTGAAGCCGGCGTCCGCACCCGGGCTGGCCGCCTGCTGCGCCTGGTAGATGGCCGAGCCCGCGGCCATGAAGGCCTGGTTCAGCCCCTCGGCCGCACCGCGCACCTCGCCGATGTCGTCCTGCTTGAGCGCCTTGCGGGCACGCTCCAGCGCGGTGTTCAGCGACTCCTTGGCGGCCTCGTCGAGCTTGTCCTCCCACTCCTTGGAGTCCTTCTCGACGGTGTAGACCAGCGAGTCCAGCTGGTTGCGGGCCTCCACCTGCTCGCGGCGCTCCTTGTCTTCGGCCGCGTGGGCGTCGGCGTCCTTCACCATCTTGTCGATCTCGCTCTCCGACAGCCCCGACGAGGCCTCGATGCGGATCTTCTGCTCCTTGCCCGTGGCGCGGTCCTTGGCCGACACGTGCAGGATGCCGTTCGCGTCGATGTCGAAGGTCACCTCCACCTGCGGCATGCCGCGCGGTGCCGGCGGAATGCCCGTCAGCTGGAATTTGCCGATGGTCTTGTTGTACATCGCCATCTCGCGCTCGCCCTGGAGCACGTGGATCTCCACCGTGGTCTGGCTGTCCTCGGCCGTCGAGAACGTCTCGGACTTCTTGGTGGGGATCGTGGTGTTGCGCTCGATGAGCTTGGTGAACACGCCGCCCAGCGTCTCGATGCCCAGCGACAGCGGGGTCACGTCGAGCAGCAGCACGTCCTTCACCTCGCCGGCCAGCACGCCGCCCTGGATGGCGGCGCCGACTGCCACCACCTCGTCGGGGTTCACGCCCCGGTGCGGGTCCTTGCCGAAGAACTGCTTGACCACTTCCTGGATCTTGGGGATGCGCGTGCTTCCGCCCACCAGGATCACCTCGTCTACCTGCCCCGGCTGCAGGCCGGCGTCCTTGAGCGCCTGCTGCATGGGCGGAATGGTGCGCTGCACCAGGTCGTCGACCAGCTGCTCGAACTTGGCGCGGCTGAGGCTGACGTTCAGGTGCTTGGGCCCTTCCTGCGTGGCCGTGATGAAGGGCAGGTTGATGTCCGTCGACATGGTGGTCGACAGCTCCATCTTGGCCTTCTCGGCGGCTTCCTTCAGGCGCTGCAGCGCCATCGGGTCCTTGCTCAGGTCGATGCCCTGGTCGCGGCGGAACTCCTCGACCAGCCACTCGATGACGCGCTGGTCGAAGTCGTCGCCGCCCAGGTGCGTGTCGCCGTTGGTGGCCTTTACCTCGAAGACGCCCTCGCCCAGCTCCAGGATGGAGATGTCGTAGGTGCCGCCGCCCAGGTCGTACACCGCGATCTTCTCGTCCTTCTTCTTGTCGAGCCCGTACGCCAGCGCCGCCGCCGTCGGCTCGTTGATGATGCGCAGCACCTCGAGGCCCGCGATCTTGCCGGCGTCCTTGGTGGCCTGCCGCTGGGCGTCGTTGAAGTACGCGGGCACGGTGATCACGGCCTGCGTGACACCCTGGCCCAGGTAGTCTTCGGCGGTCTGCTTCATCTTCTGCAGGATCATCGCCGAGATCTCGGGCGGGGTGAACGTCTTGCCCACGTTGGGCACGTCCACCTGCGCCAGGCCGTTGGGGCCCGCGGTGACCTTGTACGGAACCAGCTTCTCCTCCTGCTTCACCTCGGCCTCCTTGCGGCCCATGAAGCGCTTGATGGAGAAGAGCGTGTTGGTGGGGTTGGTGATCGCCTGGCGGCGCGCCACCTGGCCGACGAGGCGCTCGCCGTCCTTGGTGAACGCCACGACGGACGGCGTGGTGCGGCCGCCCTCGGCGTTGGGGATGACCGTGGGCTCGCCGCCCTCGAGCACCGCCATGCACGAGTTCGTCGTGCCGAGGTCGATGCCAATGACTTTATCTGCCATGAGGTCCTCAGAGGGTGAACGGCGCGGCGGGCTGCCGGGTGGGCGCCGGCCGCGAACTGTTGCCGAGGAGAAAGGCAAGGCC
>NZ_DATBNB010000097.1 GCF_036554565.1 Longimicrobium sp.
CTCGAACGCCACCAGCCCGCCGAACGACCATCCGGCCAGGTAGTACGGCCCTTCCGGCTGGACCGACCGGATCTCCTGCACGTGCTCGGCGGCGAGCCGGGTCAGCGGACGCGATAGGTCCTCGCCCAGGTCCCGCACCCCGTACACCGGCTGCTCCGCGCCCAGGTGGCGCACCAGGCTGACGTAGCTGAGCACCTCCCGGTCCGTGGCATGGACGCAGAACAGGGGCGGCAGCGATCCGTCCGGCTGCAGCGCGACCACGGGTGCCCGCGCCGCCGACGCGTCCTGCGCGAGGATCGCGGCGGCCATCTGCCGGACCGTCGCGCCCGCGAAGAGCGTCGCCACGGGAAGGTCGCAGCCGAACCTGCGGTTGACGCGCGAGAAGAGGCGCAGCGCCAGCAGGGAGTTGCCGCCGAGATCGAAGAAGCTCTGCGTCGCCCCGATCGCACGAACGCCCAGCAGCTCCTCCCAGATCTGGATGAGCTGCACCTCCACGTAGTTCCTCGGCTCCATGAGCCCGCCCTCCGCGACGCCGTACTCCGGCGCCGGGAGCGCCCGCCGGTCCAGCTTGCCGCTCGGCGTGAGCGGAAGCCGCTCCAGCGCGACGAACGCCGCCGGCACCATGTACTCCGGCAGCTCCCCGCGCAGGTGCTCGCGCAGCACCCCCGCCTCCGCGTCACCCACCACGTACGCCACCAGGCGCCGGTTCCCCGCCTGGTCTTCGTGCACGGCCACCACCGCCTCGCTCACTCCCTCGCGCGCCAGGAGCCGGGCCTCGATCTCGCCCGGTTCGATCCGGTAGCCCCGCACCTTCACCTGGGTGTCCACACGCCCCAGGAACTCGATGGTCCCATCCGCCAGCCACCGTCCCAGGTCCCCCGTCCGATACAGCCGCGCTCCGGGCTCGGCGCCGAACGGGTCGGGTACGAACTTCTGCGCCGTAAGCGCCGGCCGGCCCAGGTACCCCCGCGCCACCCCCGCGCCGCCCACGTACAGCTCGCCTGCGACGCCGACGGGCACCGGCTCCCCGCGCACGTCCAGCAGGTAGACGCGCGTGTTGGAGATCGGTCCCCCGATCGAAGCGCCGGGCGCCTCGCCCTCCGCGCCGCAGATGCGCGCCGTCGAGGTCACGGTCGCCTCCGTGGGGCCGTACTCGTGGTACCGCCGCGCGCCGGGCAGCCGGGCCCGGAGCTCCGCCACCATCCCCACGGGGATGGACTCGCCCCCGAGCAGGATCCGCCGCAGGCTGGCGCAGGCTTCCAGCCCGGGGTGCTCCAGGAAGGCCTGCATCTGCGAGGGGGTGAGGACCATGGTGCTGACCTCCTGGCGGCGGATGACCTCCACCAGGTAGTCCACATCCCGCTGTCCGCCGGGCCGCACCAGGACCAGGCGGGCGCCGACCACAAGGGGCGAGAACAGCTCGCGCACCGAGACGTCGAAGCTGAGCGACGTCCGCTGCAGCAGCGCGTCGCAGGCCGCGAACTCCCAGTGCCGTTCTCCCCAGGCCAGCAGGTTGATGACGTTGCGGTGCCGGTTCATCACCCCCTTCGGCTGCCCCGTGGAGCCGGAGGTATAGATGACGTACGCCAGGTTCTCCGGGGTCAGCGCCCCGCGCCCGGGGTTGGAGTCCGGCTGGCGAGCCCAGGCGGGACCATCTCCATCCAGGACCACGACCGGAACGTCCGATGGGCCGAACCGTCCCGCCAGCGAGCGCTCGGTCAGCAGCACCACCGGCGCGCTGTCCTGGAGCATGTAGCCCAGCCGCTCCTGGGGATACTCCGGGTCCAGCGGCACGTACGCCCCGCCGGCCTTGAGCACCGCCAGCACGGCGGCCACCATCTCCAAGCCGCGCTCCACGCACAGCGCCACCTGCGCCTCCGGCCCCACGCCGAGCGCGCGAAGGTGGTGCGCCAGCCGGTTCGCCCGGGCGTTCAGCGCCGCGTACGCCACCTCCTGGTCCTCGTAGACCAGCGCCACCGCGTGGGGAGTGCGCTCCACCTGCGCCTCGAAGAGCTCGTGCACGCAGACGTCCCGCGGATATTCCGCCTCCGTGCGGTTCCACTCCTCCACCACGCGCGCGCGCTCCGCCTCGCCAAGAAGATCCAGCCGCGAAAGCCGCACGTCCGCGTCGGCGGCGACCTGCTCCAGCACCCGTTCCAGGTGGCCGATCATCCGGATTATCGTGCCGCGCTCGAACAGGTCGGTGCTGTAGTTCAGTGCGCCGCGCAGGCCCTGGGGGGTCGCCCCGAGCGTCAGGGAAAGATCGAAGTTGGCGCTCGCGAGCTCCGCACCGGCTCCGCTCACCTTGAGCCCCGGGAGAGCGCTTCCCTGGCCCTCCGCGTCCTGCAGCACGAACAGCACCTGGAAGAGCGGCGAATGGCTCAGGGACCGCTCCGGCTGCAGCTCGGCGACCAGCTTCTCGAACGGGACCTCCTGATGCTCGTACGCTCCCAGCGTCGCCTCTCGCACCCGCCCCAGCACCTCGCGGAAGCTGGGGTTCCCCGCGAGGTTCGTGCGCAGCACGAGGGTGTTGACGAAGAAGCCGATCAGCGGCTCCACCTCCCCGCGCGTGCGCCCGGCGATGGGGCTCCCCACAACCACGTCCTCACCCGCGCCGTACCTGCTCAGCAGCACCTGGAAGGCACCCAGCAGAGTCATGTACAGCGTCGCGCCTGCACTTCGCCCCAGCCGCTGGAGACGCTCCAGCAGCTCCAGGGAGAGCTCCACGGGGACCGTCGCGCCCCGGAACGTCTGCACCGCCGGGCGGGGATGGTCCGTCGGCAGCGCCAGCAGCTCCGGCGCGCCCGCCAGCCGCTCCCGCCAGTACGCAAGCTGCCTTTCCAGCGCTTCGCCCTCCAGCTGCTCGCGCTGCCACACCGCGTAATCCGCGTACTGAACCGGCAGTTCGGGGAGCGGAGACTCCCGCCCCTGGCGGTACGCCTCGTACAGCACCGACAGCTCGCGGATGAACACCCCCATGCTCCACCCGTCGCTGACGACGTGGTGCATCGAGAGCAGCAGCACGCGGTCGTCGGCGCCGAGCCGCAGCAGCGCCACGCGGAAGAGCGGGCCCGCCGAGAGGTCGAACGGCCGCCTCGCCTCCACGTCCACGCGGCGGCGCACCGCCGCCTGGCGATCCGCCTCGGTCAGTTCCGACAGGTCCTCCACTGGCAGGGCGAACCCGCCGAAGGGCGCGATGACCTGCACCGGCGAGCCGTCCACCTCCGCGAAGATGGTGCGCAGCGACTCGTGGCGCCGGACGATTTCGCCCAGGCTGCGCTCCAGCGCCGCCTCGTCCAGTGCACCGCCCAGGCGCCATGCCATGGAGATGTTGTAGGTGGTGCTTCCCGGGGCCAGCCGCTCCAGGAACCAGAGCCGCTCCTGCGCGAACGACAGCGGCAGCGCACCCGTACGCTCCACCGGGACGACGGGCGGCAGCGCCGGCAGCCCGGCGCGGCGCATCTCCCCCACCCGCCCGGCCAGTTCCGCCACCGTGGGTTCCTCGAAGAGCGCGCGCAGCGGCAGCTCCACGGCGAACACCTCGCGGATGCGCGACACCACCCGCGTAGCCAGCAGCGAGTGCCCCCCCAGCTCGAAGAAGCTTT
>NZ_DATBNB010000098.1 GCF_036554565.1 Longimicrobium sp.
GTGTGCCTCCGTAGATCGGCTCCGGACTCCAGCACCGCCTCGACGAGCACATCATCGACAGCTCGTCCTTGGGGCGTGCCGCGGGAGTTGGATCGTGCAGTAGGCGATCGCCTCGAAGGCGTCGAAGCAGTCCGACAGTATCTCCCGCAGGCGTGCGGGTGCGGCGGTTACATCAACATCTCGCACCCGCGCTCGCCCTCCCGCTACAGTTAGATGGAAGGTGCTTCGCTTCCCCTCACCCATTCACCGCCGCTTTGCACGCCTCGCGCAGGTCATCGCCGAACTCCAGCACCGCCTCCGCAACCAGCAGGTCCATCGACATCTCGCACTCAGAGACGTAGCGGGAGAGCTTGATCGAGGAGTACGCAACGGCTTCCAGCGCGCCGAAGCGATCCAACAGCATCTCCAGCCAGCGCGCGGGTGAGGCTCCTTCCATATTCATCGCATTCCTCCTCGTTGCTTGCGCCTCCGGCGGAGGATGCCTATCGTGTAGACATCCCGATCAGCCATCCGGCGGTTGGGAGACCGAGGGCAGTCGCGAACTCTTGGCGGGGTGAGCGACTGCCCTTCCTCGTTTCTGTATGGTAATCCGCCTACTCGGTTTTGTCAACGGATTCCCATACTGCTCGTCGGAGGAGCTAACGTGGGTGAATCGGAGAGGCTGCAGGAACTCGTGCGAGAGATCATTCGCGAGAGCGAACTACCGCGCACGCTCCTCGCCAAGGATGCGGAAATCAGCCGTGCGGCTATCGAAGCGTGGCTGTCCGGGAATCGCAATCCGACTTCGCAGAGCGCGGAGCAGCTGGCTGCGGGGCTGGAACGCCGTGCGACGCGGCTCCAGTATTTGGCGTTCCGGCTCCGCAACGGGCTGGAGCAGGGTGGCTGATAGTGTGAACACGGTTCCTTACAGGCTAGGGTTCGGCAAGTGACACCAGAACCGAATCCGAGCCCAGGCATGTTCAACCCGCTTCTGAGGACGGCTGTCGCGATCGCGTGCTTGGGCGCGCTCGCATCGTGCGCCGCGAGCAGAAGGCCGGCGCTCCCCATGGCGCGAGCGGAAACGCTCGATTTTTCGCAGGCGGCGCTTGGCCGGATCGACCCCGCTCTCCAGGCGTTTGTCGACTCGGGGAGGGTGAGCGGCATCTACGCCGTGATCGCCCGCCACGGCCGCATCCGGTACGAGCGCACCTTTGGCCGGATGGACCTGGCCCGCGGCACGCCCATGCGCCCGGACGCGATCTTCCGCATCTACTCCATGACCAAGCCGGTGATCGCCGTTGGTGTGCTCCGCCTCGTCGACCAGGGCAGGGTGGGGCTCGACGATCCGGTGTCGAAGTACATCCCGTCGTTCGCGGCCGTGAAGGTGTTCGCCGGGGGAACGGCGGATGCCCCGATCCTCCGGGCGCCCGACTCGCCGATCACCATCCGCCACCTCCTGAACCACACCTCCGGCCTGGCGTACGGGCTGACGCCCGGGCCCGTCGATACCATCTTCAGCCGGGCCAAGCTGTACGATGCGGGCCGCACGCTGGAGGAGTTCACCGACAGCCTTGCACGCATTCCCCTGCTCTTCTCTCCGGGAACGCAGTGGAGCTACGGCTCCGGGCTTGACGTCGCGGGACGGGTGATCGAGGTCGCCTCGGGGCAGACGCTCGATCGCTTTCTGGACGAGCAGCTCTTCCGGCCCCTGGTCATGCGCGACACCGGCTTCCGCATCCGCCCGGAGATGCGGAACCGCCTCGCGACCGTGTACACCACCGGCCCCGACGGCACGCTGCAGCCCGTCCGCGGCGACGGGCTGATGGCGATGTTCGAGCCGGAGGCGCGCTTCTTCTGGGGGAGCGGCGGCCTGCTTTCCACGCCCGACGACATGCTCCGGTTCACGCAGATGCTCCTGGACGGCGGCGTCTTCGGCGGAACGCGCATCCTGCGGCCGGAGACCGTCGCGCTCATGACCCGCAACACGGTGCCGCCGGAACTGACCCCGGTGCCGAGCGGCACGCTGCGCGACCCCACGTACGGATTCGGGCTGGGGGTGGCCGTCAAGGTCGACACCGCGGGGGCGACGCGGCCGGGACCCGTCGGCATCTTCCGCTGGTCGGGGTACCTGGGGACGTACTTCTGGGTGGACCCGGAAAACGACCTGATCGCCATGGTCTGGACGCAGCTCTCTCCCGGAAGCCGCGTTCCGCTGGAAGCGACGTTCCAGGAGCTGGTCTACTCCGCGTTGGGGAATAGAGAATAGAACGGCGGGGAAGCGGAACCGCGCTTCGTGCATCGCGTTAGGCGTGGCTTGTGCGAGGGATGCCCGGACGTTTCGCACCGTCGATCGAATCGAGCGGTGTGCGTCCGACACCCGAATCGCAGCGCTCCCGCATGGCTCAACCCGCTTTCGACAGCGCCTACGCGCGGCTCCCGGACCGGTTCTTCGCCCGCGTCACGCCCACGCCGGTCAAGGCACCCCGGCTGATCCGGGTGAACGCGCCGCTGGCCGTGGAGCTGGGCATCGACCCGGAGTGGCTCGCCAGCGAAGAAGGCGTCGCCGTCCTGGCGGGGAACCGCGTTCCCGACTCCGCCACGCCCATCGCCACCGCGTACGCCGGGCACCAGTTCGGCGGCTTCGTGCCGCAGCTGGGCGACGGGCGCGCCATCCTGCTGGGCGAGGTCATCGACCGGGGCGGCACCCGGCGCGACGTGCAGCTCAAGGGCGCGGGCCCCACACCCTACTCGCGCCGCGGCGACGGACGGGCGGCGCTGGGGCCGGTGCTGCGCGAGTACCTGGTCAGCGAGGCGATGCAGGCGCTGGGCATCCCCACCACCCGGGCGCTGGCCGCGGTCACCACCGGCGAGCGGGTGGTCCGCGAGACGATGCTCCCCGGCGCGGTGCTCACGCGGGTGGCATCCAGCCACATCCGGGTGGGCACCTTCCAGTTCTTCGCCAGCCGCGGCGACGTGGAGGGCACTCGCACGCTGGCGGACCACGTCATCGCCCGGCACTACCCGCACGCGGCCGAGTCGGAGCACCCCCACCTGGCGCTGCTCGAAGCCGTAGTCCAGGCGCAGGCCGAGCTCATCGCCCGGTGGCTGCTGGTCGGCTTCGTCCATGGCGTGATGAACACGGACAACACGTCGGTCGCCGGCGAAACCATCGACTACGGGCCGTGCGCGTTCCTGGACGAATACGATCCCCAGGCGGTGTTCAGCTCCATCGACCTCTACCGGCGCTACGCCTACGGCAACCAGCCGGCCATCGCCCAGTGGAACCTGACGCGGCTGGCGGAGTGCCTTCTCCCGCTCCTGGGTGACGACGCCGACGCCGCGGCCGAGGATGCGATACAGGCGCTGGAGGCATTCGGCCCGGCGTTCGAACGGGCCTACCAGGGCGGCCTGCAGCGCAAGCTGGGCCTCTCCACCGAACGTCCAGGCGACGCCGCGCTCGCGGAGGATCTGCTGCAGGCGATGGCGGCGAACCTCGCGGACTTCACGCTCACCTTCCGCGGGCTGAGCGAGGCGGCGGCGGATGAGGACGCGGATGCGGAGGTGCGGAGGCTTTTCAACGACCCCGGCGCGTACGACGGGTGGGCGGCCCGGTGGCGGCAGCGGCTCGCGGAAGAGCCGGGCGACGCCGCCTCGCGCCGCGAAGCCATGCTCGCGGTGAACCCCGCCTTCATCCCGCGCAACCATCGCATCGAGGCGGTGATCCGCGCGGCCGTCGACCGGGACGACTTCGCTCCGTTCGAGGAGCTGCTGACGGTGCTGTCCAGGCCGTACGACACCCAGCCCGACTTCGCGCGGTACATGGAGCCGCCCGCGGCAGGGGAGCGCGTGACCCAGACCTTCTGCGGCACGTAAGCGATCGCCACCCGCTCGCGTCGATGCCGGGTCCGGAGCAGATCGCCTGATCCGCCACACAGAGGCTCCGGCGCGTTGGCGGTGGGGTCTGGCTCAACCCGCTTTCGACAGCGAGGCAAGAGCGCCGTACGCGTCGAAGAGAGCGGCCAGTGTGTGAAGCCAGAGCCCAATCGGCTGTGAGGGCTGACTGCTACTGGTCGTAAAGATTGAGATCGGCAAGCTTCCGGTTCTCGAAGCGCGCGCGTACCCCGTCCGGCGCAGACTGGCCGCCGCCCGGGAACGCATCCCGGAGATCCGCTTTTACCTTCTCCTTCAGGCGATCCTTGTCGGCCGAGATCAGATCGGGGCTTACGATCAACTGTCGATTGAAGGCCGCAAGCGCTTCCTCCGCCTCTTTGTGCTTGCCAGTCATGATCGCGCGCGTGAAGTCCGCGTAGGCTTCTTTCAACGCGGGGATCTCTCCCCACTCCGGGTTCATGCTGCTGGACCGGATGGAAAAGACGCAGTATGCCGCCTGGAGAGGCTTCCCATCTACGAGGAGCTTACGGTCCTGCGGATCGATTTTCAGGCTGGCGCCGGAGATCGTTCCCTTGGGCCGGGCGACCAGCGCGCACAAGCGGCTGTCCACCAGGCTCATGTCGGTATCGATGGCGAGTTCGATCTCTGAATCCGCCGTCTGCCCGGCGATCATGTCCAACCCCTCCAGCACGAGCGGAACGAAGGGATTCAGGCGGGTGACCACGCTGATCCCCGCCAGGTCCGACACCTTGGTGATGTAGTTGACGAGCGGGGACAGCAGGTTGCCGGACTTGATGGAGAACAGCCCCAGCTCGAGCCCCAGCGGGTTGCCGCGCCACGGCATGGGCCGCATGACGCGCTTGGACACGGTGATCACGCGGTTGAGGTCGTTCACCCCGAGCGTGGCCAGGTTCTGGGGCTTGGTGACGGACGCGAGTTCCGCGCGGTCGGTGCCTTGGCGGGCCAGCGACGCAAACGAATAGATGAGCCCGTGAAAGGTGGTCGCGAAGCGGCGCGCCTTTTCCAGCCGCAGCGATTCCACGTATAGTTCGATGTAGCACTGGTCCGGGACGATCGGCTTTCCCGCGATTCCCAACCCGGGATCGGGCAAGCCATCCAGCAGCGTCCAGTCCGTCGGCTGCGCGCCGCCCACCTTGCCGATCAGCTTCTGTAGCCAGCCCATGATTCAGCCTCCCTGGTAGATCGTAAGGTTCAGTGCACGAAGCGCGTTCGCCGCCCAGATCCAGTCGGTGAACTGTGGATAGTCGTCGTACGCGGTCCGCTCGAAGGCAAACCCGAGAACCCGGTCGTTCTCGTCCCGCAATGCGCAGCCGCTGTCGCCCTGGTCCGTATCCGCGTCGGTCTGCAGCTTGAGCATGATGGTGGGGCGGGCGCGAAGGAGCCCCGTGTCGGTGGAGAAGATCCGCGTGGCGCGGTTCTGGTTCACCGCGCCGTCGAACCGCGCAGGGTCGGCGCGGGCGGGCTCCCGCTCCTGGCGCACGCCGGCCAACCCCACCATCGAACTGCAGCGTGTACGGTCGGTCAGGGGGATGAAGACCGTGTCCTGCACCTCACTCGCGTGCTTCACGCGGCTTGCTTCGCCCCCCACGGTCACGGGGGTTCCCACCGGGCCGGTACCGTGAAAGCACGCGGTCACGCCGAATTCGCCGCTGGAATCCACGCACAGCACCCCTGCGGTCGACAGCTTTCCGCCCGCGTTCACAACGACGTGGGGCGATGGCACGCAGAGCCGCACCATCCGCGGCCGCCGCGTGAGAACGACCTCCGGCTGCGCAATCAGAAACAACTGCGCGAGCGCGGCCGGTCCGAGGTTAATGAGCGCTCCGAACGCGGCCGCCTCCGGCGATTCACCGATCTCCGTACCCATCGCCTCAAGGCCATCCACCAGAAGCCGAAAGGGGAGGTCCAGTTCCTCCGAGATCAGGCGGCTGCTTTCCACGCGCGCCACGTCGGGCGACATGACCAGCAGGACGGAGGCGCGGCCGTTCGTTCCGGGGCGAACGAGCAGCCGGTCGCCGGGGTTCACTTGCCCCGAGTCGCGCAGCGAGTTCGCCACGATCTCCAGGCTGAGGCGCTGCAACGCTTCCAGCGTCCGTTCCTCGTTCCCGATCGCGCTCGCGGCAGTCCGTCCGAACGGAGTGCCGAACATTCGGTTCATCGGCTCCGGCGAAACGGATTCGCCAGTCTCACCGCGCAGTCCGGAAAGGCGGGCGAGCTCGAAGTCCATCTGGCCCCCCCTCGCTCCCGCGGCCCCGAACTGCGAGCCCGTTCCTCGAAACCCCTCGCGGCCTGACCTGAAACGTCTCTCCCGGCGCGCGATGGCGGTTTCGAGAACGTCGTCGAGCCCAAACCTCACTGAAGCCATGGTGGTTACCGTATCAGGTGGGGTGTCCACAAGCCCCCGGCCGCGGGTCCGGCAGCGGACGGTGCCGCCGGAACCAGCCAATGTTAGTGCGAACGAGCCTTCGTATCCAGAGATTCGTCCCGGGCGATCTCCGGGCAGCGGGAGAGCTCGATCGAGGAGTGGTAGGCTACGGCTTCCAGCGCGCCGAAGCGGTCCGACAGCATCTCCAGCAGACGCCCCGGGGGACGCTCCGTCGTGCTCTTGGCTCCGCCTCGTTAGTTTGCCCGCATCTCATCACCAGAAACGACACGGGCGGGCGAGACGGGATGAAGGCGGGGAAGAGCAGCGGAGCACCGAACCCGGCAGATCATCCGCGGCAGCACGAGTTCGTGCGGGTGCGGGGGGCGCGGGAGCACAACCTCAAGAATGTGGACGTCGACATCCCCCGCGACGCGCTGGTGGTGTTCACCGGCGTGTCGGGATCGGGCAAATCGTCGCTCGCGTTCGGCACGCTGTACGCCGAGGCGCAGCGGCGCTACCTGGAGTCGGTGGCGCCGTACGCGCGACGCCTGTTCCACCAGATGGGCATCCCCGACGTCGACGAGATCGACGGCATTCCGCCCGCCGTGGCCCTGCAGCAGCAGCGCGGTACGCCCACCACACGCTCGTCCGTGGGCAGCGTCACCACGCTCAGCAACCTGCTGCGGATGCTGTACTCGCGTGCCGGCGACTATCCGCCCGGCCAGCCCATCATCTACGCCGAGGCGTTCTCCCCCAACACCCCCGAGGGCGCCTGCCCCCGCTGCCACGGGCACGGACGCATCTACACGGTCACCGAGCAGTCCATGGTTCCCGATCCGTCGCTCACCATCCGCGAGCGCGCCGTCGCCGCGTGGCCGCAGGCGTGGGGCGGGCAGAACCAGCGCGACATCCTCGTCACCCTCGGCTACGACGTAGACCGGCCGTGGCGCGAACTGCCGCAGGACGTCCGCGACTGGATCCTCTTCACCGACGAGCAGCCCGTCGTCCCCGTCTACCCCGGCTTCACGCCGGAGGAGACGCGGCGCGCGCTGAAGGCGAAGGAGGAGCCCAACTACATGGGCACGTTCAGCAGCGCGCGGCGGCACGTGCTGCACACCTTCGCCAACACCCAGAGCGCGTCCATGCGGCGGCGGGTGATGCAGTACATGCTCAGCACCGACTGCCCGGCGTGTGGCGGCAAGCGGCTGAACCCGGCGTCGCTGTCGGTGACGTTCGCGGGGATGGACATCACGGAACTGGGGCGCCTGCCGCTGGCCCGCCTGGCCGCGCTCGTCCGCCCGTACGCGGAGGGGACGGCGGGGGGACCGGCGGATGCGGATCACCCCGAAAAGGCGCTCGTGGCGCGGCGCATCGCCCAGGACCTGGCGGCGCGGCTGGAGGTGCTGCTGGACCTCGGACTGGGATACCTGTCCATCGAGCGTAGCACGCCCACGCTCAGTCCCGGCGAGCTGCAGCGGCTGCGGCTGGCCACGCAGGTACGATCCAACCTGTTCGGCGTCGTCTACGTGCTCGACGAGCCCTCCGCCGGCCTGCACCCCGCGGACACCGAGGCGCTGCTCCGCGCGCTGGACGGGCTGCTGGCCGCAGGCAACTCGCTGTTCGTGGTGGAGCACGAGATGGACGTCATCCGCCACGCCGACTGGATCGTGGACGTGGGCCCCGCGGCGGGCGAACAGGGCGGGCGCGTGCTCTACAGCGGCCCGCCTGCAGGATTGGCGGATGTCGAGGAGTCGCAGACGCGCCGCCACCTTTTCGGCGAGACGCGGCCGCCCGCGCGCTCGCCGCGCGAGCCGAAGGGATGGCTGACGCTGGAATCCGTCACGCGCAACAACCTGCACGAGCTGGATGTGCGGTTTCCGCTGGGCGTGTGCACCAGCGTCAGCGGGGTGTCGGGATCGGGCAAGAGCAGCCTGGTGAGCCAGGTGCTGGTGGAGCTCGTCGCCGCGCACCTGGGCCACGAGCTTCCCACGTCGGCGGAAGACGAGGACGATGCCGATCATCCCTCCACCATCCCCACCGGCGGGCGGATCGCGGGCGGGATGGAGGGCATCCGCCGCCTGGTGCAGGTGGACCAGAAGGCGATCGGGCGCACGCCGCGCAGCAACCTGGCGACGTACACGGGATTGTTCGACCACGTCCGCCGCCTCTTCGCCGCCACGCCTGACGCGAAGAAGCGGCGCTACGACGCGGGGCGGTTCTCGTTCAACGTGGCCAAGGGGCGCTGCGAAACGTGCGAGGGCGAGGGGTTCGTGATGGTGGAGCTGCTCTTTCTCCCCAGCGTCTACGCGCCCTGCCCCACCTGCCACGGCGCGCGCTACAACGCGCAGACGCTGGAGATCCGTCTGCGTGGCCGCAACATCGCCGAGGTGCTGGGAATGACGGTGGATGCCGCCTACGAGTTCTTCGCGGGCGAGGACGCGGTACGCCGCTCGCTGCACGTGCTGCGCGAGGTGGGGCTGGGATACCTGCGCCTGGGCCAGCCCGCCACGGAGCTATCCGGTGGCGAGGCGCAGCGGATCAAGCTCGCCACCGAGCTGCAGCGCACGCAGCGCGGCCACTCGCTCTACGTGCTGGACGAGCCCACCACCGGCCTGCACCCGTCGGACGTGGAGAAGCTGGTGGGGCAGCTGCACGGCCTGGTGGACGCCGGCAACACGGTCGTGGTCGTCGAGCACGACATGCACGTGATCGCCGGCAGCGACTGGGTGATCGACATCGGCCCCGGCGCCGGGGAGGAGGGCGGCCGCGTGGTCGCCGCCGGCCCGCCTACCCTCGTGGCTGCCGCGCCCGGGAGCCGCACGGCGCCGTATCTGGCGCGGGAGCTGGGGTGAGGGCACCGTGATCGCAGCGGAGGCGCTCCCTTCGATCAGGGAGCGCCTCCGCAAGTTTTGCCGGATCGTTGCTGCTGGTGTGCGTCGGCATCAGCAGCAGTCGGTCGCGGCCAAGTACTGAGTTTCCGGTACGTCAGCGCAGTACCTCCAGATGCACGTGTTCTGGACGTCGGTTTCGAAGCCATTCACCGTTCCACGGGCCACTCGCGGTTCCGGTTGAACTTCGAACTGCTCGACGCGCAGCTTCTCGATCTGCAGTTTGAGCTTCTTCATCGTCGGCCTTGCTGCTGGATAGGTTAGGACCGGGCGGCACTCGCCCGTACCAGGCAAGCCGCGTCCGAGGGTGAGCATCGAAACGTAATGCGACTAATTTCGCCAAGCAAGGTTCCACACGAAGAGTGGTCCTCCCCGCCAGGAACTCGGTGTTCAAGATCGAGCCTCGCCAGCAAGGCGGGCCGTGCCACCGTCGGCCTGACCGCCGTGATGCACGATGTCGGAGAGCCGCACCCGATCTCGTAGAAATTGGGAGCGAGGGCAGTCCGTCGGCTGGGCGGTGGGGTTCTTGCTTGTCGAGGTCGTCCGGCCGCGCCCATCAGGCAGCCGTGAACCCCGGAGATGAGATCATCCATGCGACCGCCGCGGTACCACTTTCCCGATGAAGTCCGCACGGCCACACGCGAGATGGCCGCCCAATCGGTACGTGCCGGGACCGTTGCGGGCACGCCGGAGGAGCTCGATGCCTGGATTCTACAGGCGCCGGACGTTCGTGAGCCCCTGGAGCGCGGCGGGTACGCGACCGAGTTCACCGCGAACGACCTGTTTCCGCTGTACGAGGTGATGGTGGAAAAGGCCGGCGGCCCGGCGCCCCGGGCTGCAGCCACTGCGCCCTCGCAGACCCGGTGGAGCGTGGGGAGGCTCGCCGCGGTAGCCCTCGCGATCGCGGCGATCGTCACGCTGGTGCTCGCGCTGG
>NZ_DATBNB010000099.1 GCF_036554565.1 Longimicrobium sp.
GCTTCCCCTCTAGCACGCATGCGTCGTTCAGCAGGTAGCGCGTGGGGAAGTTGTCCGTGCCGTCGATCACCGCGTCGAAGCCGCGCACGATCTCCCGCGCGTCGGCCGAGGTGAGGCGCAGCGCGAAGCCCTCCACGCGGACGTGCGGGTTGATCTCGGCGATGCGGTCGCGCGCCGATTCCAGCTTCGGACGGCCGATGTCGGACGTTCCGTGGATCACCTGCCGCTGCAGGTTGCTGGCATCCACCACGTCGAACTCCACGATGCCCAGCGTGCCCACCCCCGCTGCGGCCAGGTACATGGCCGCGGGGGACCCCAGTCCGCCGGCGCCCACCAGCAGCACGCGCCCAGCCTTCAGCCGCCGCTGACCCTGGGGGCCCACTTCGGGCAGGATCAGGTGGCGACTGTACCGCTGGTGTTCGTCGGCCGACAGCGTGGGAAGTCCGTGCTCGCTCATGGCGACAGGTTAGGGGCCGCCGCGGGTCAGGGCAACCGGGCGATCGTTGACCATCTCTCGCGATCGCAGTACGGTGGTCGGATGGTGAAGAAAAGAATCATCGTCGAGATCGAATCCGAGCTCCTGGCCGCAATCGATCAGTGGGTCGATCAGCAGCGGGTTGCGGACCGGGCTGAATTCGTCGAAGCGGCGATGACGCGCAAGCTGCGCCGGCTGCGGCGCGACCGACTCGCAGCGGCATGCTTGCGCCTGGATCCCGACGAAGAGCGCGGGCTGGCGGAGGAGGGATTGGGGACCGCGGATGGGCTGAGCGAGGAATACTGATTGGTGACTGCCTGAGGCTGAGTTCCTGCTGCCATCAAGCACGATCCTTGAATCGCCCCTCCGCCTCCGATACCATTCGGCACCGCGGCGGGTACACCGCTGCGGCAATCACCTGAACGGCGGCTGGGAATGGAGTTCCTTCAACAGGCGTTCGACTACTTTCGTCACCTCGACGTGCACCTGGCAGACATGCTTCGCCAGTACGGCGCGTGGACGTACGCGATTCTCTTTCTGATCATCTTCTGCGAAACCGGGCTGGTGGTGACGCCCTTCCTCCCCGGCGACTCGCTCCTGTTCGCGGCGGGCGCCATCACCGCGGCGGCCAACAACCAGCCCGGCGAGCAGGCGCTCAGCATCATCATCCTGTGGCTGGTGCTGATGCTCGCGGCCGTGCTGGGCGACACCGTCAACTACCAGATCGGCAGGGCGGTGGGGTTGAGGGTATTCAAGGAAGACGCGCGGGTGATGAAGCTGGAATATCTCCGCCGAACCGAGAGGTTCTACGCCAAGTACGGAGGAAAGACCATCATCCTGGCGCGCTTCATTCCCATCGTGCGGACGTATGCGCCGTTCGTGGCGGGCGCTTCGCGGATGGATTACCCGCGCTTCCTGTCGTTCAACGTCATCGGTGGCGTAATCTGGATCACCGCGTTCCTGTTCGCGGGGTACTTCTTCGGGAACATCCCCGCCGTGAAGCACAACTTCGAATACGTGGTGATCGGCATCATCCTCGTGTCGCTCGTTCCGCCGATCCTCGAATGGCTCAAGCACCGCCGCGAGCAGGCGGCGGCGGAGCCCACCCAGGCCTGACCCAATGCGCCGCGTCGCCCTGCTGATCCTGGCCCTCGCGCTCGCCGCCCCCGAGGCGGCGGCCCAGGGCACGCCCAACCGCCGCCCTCCGCGCGACACCATCCGCTTCGCCGAGCCCGCCCCGTCCGGCTCCACCAACGAGGACGCGGCGGATGAAGATGAGGCGTCCCCCGGCACGGCGGCGGCGGATAGCGTTCCGCGTCCCGGGCCGTTCTCCCGCGACGGCGGGCGCGGACCGTTCTCGGTGGAGGCGAGCGGCCAGGTTGCGCCCCGGCCACCCCGGGGCGAGATCGTGTGGCTGGAAGCCGCTCCCCCGCCGCGCGTGGCAGCCAGCGACACGGCGGCGTCCCGGCGCGCGTCCGCTCGCGACACCGCGCGCACGGGCTCGGGGCGCACCGCGGCGCGCGATACAGCGGCGACCCGGCGCACGGGCACAGGACAGACCGGGACCACGCGGACCAGCACCGGGCAGACCGCACGTCGCGACACCGCGTCGAGCGGCAGCCGCACTGCGTCACGCGACACCACGTCCACGCGCCGCACAGGCACGGGACAGAGCGGCACGAATCGCCCGAGCGCGGGGCAGACCGCGCGTCGTGACACGGCCTCTACCGGCAGCCGCACGGCATCGCGCGATACCGCCGCCCGGACGCGCACCGCCACGCGCGACACCGCCTCGCGGCGTACGGGGGCGACGACTCCCGCCAGCGGCCGCACGACGACTGGCTCCGGCACGACCACGCCCAACCGTCCCGCTCAGGGGTCGGCACCGGGGACGCGGCGCACGACGCACACCGTCGCGGCGGGCGAGACCTTCTTCGGCATCGCGCGGCGGTACGGCGTAACGGCGGCGCAGCTGCGCGCGATGAATCCCGATGTGGACTGGGAGAGCGTGGAAGTGGGCGAGGTGCTTCGGCTTCCAGCGACGGCCCGCGACTCCCGCGCGTCCGGTTCGGCGCAGAGCACGGCACGGCAGCCACAGACGCCGGCCGCATCCCGCACGCCGAACCGCACGGGCTCGCGGCCCGCCCGTCCCGCCACCCGCACGCACACGGTGGCACCGGGCGAAACGCTGTTCGGAATCGCCCGGCGCTACGGGGTTACGCGCCAGGACATCATCGACGCCAACGACCTGGAATCCGACCAGCTGCGGACCGGCCAGCGCCTGACCATTCCGCCCCCGGATTGATGGCCGACCAGGCGGAACTGCACCTGCCCGGCACCCGCGACGAGCGCATCCGCGTGCTGTTCGTCTGCATGGGCAACATCTGCCGGTCGCCCCTGGCCGAGGCGGTGTTCCGGCACCTGGTGCGCGAGCGGGGGCTGGAAGACCGGTTCGTGATCGACTCGGCGGGAACGTCGGGCTACCACCGCGGCGCGGCGCCGGACCGCCGCAGCACGGAGACGGCGAAGCGCCGCGGCATCGAACTGACGGGAAGCAGCCGCCAGCTGGTCGCGGCCGACCTGCGCCGCTTCGACTACGTGATCGCGATGGATGCCGAGAACATGCAAGGCATCCAGCTCCTGCGCGAGCGCTCGCCCGGGACGGCCACGGTCGGGCGGCTGCGCGACTGGGATCCCGATCCGGGCCACGGCGACGTGCCCGACCCGTACTACGGCGGCGCACGCGGCTTCGACGACGTGCACGACATCGTGGAGCGCGCCACGGCGGGCCTGCTCGACCACATCGTCCGAGAGCACGGGCTGACACCGTGATCCCGGGCGCCCTCCGCCGCGCCGCCGAGGCGCACCTGGGGCCCATCCACTCCGCGACGCCGGTGGCCGGCGGGTGCATCAACCACGGGGCGCGCGTGGAGACGGCGGACGGCCCCGTCTTCCTGAAGTACAATCACCAGTCGCCCGCCGGCATGTTCGCCGCAGAGGCGCACGGGCTGGACCAGCTCCGCGAGCAGGCGGCGGAGCTGGTCGTTCCCCAGGTGATCGCGCACGCGGAGGCGGATGGGGAGGCTCCCGCGTGGCTTGCCCTGGAATGGCTGGAGCCGGCCGCCCGCTCGCCGGAGTTCCTGGAGCGGCTGGGACGCGGGCTCGCGCAGATGCATCGCGCCGCGGTCGGTCTCACCTCGGGCTGGGAGAAAGACAACTTCATCGGCTCGCTCGCCCAGCAGAACGCCCCGGCCGACACCTGGCCCGGCTTCTGGCGCGACCGCCGGCTCGCGCCGCAGCTGGACCTCGCCCGCCGCATGGGCCGCCTGCCGGGATGCGAGGCCGACTGGGAGCGCCTGTTCGACCGCCTCGCCGCGATCCTCCGCCCCGCGGACGAGGACGGCCCGTCGCTCCTGCACGGCGACCTGTGGAGCGGCAACGTGCTCTCCACCACCGCGGGAGCCGCCCTGATCGACCCCGTCACCTACCGGGGCCACCGCGAGGTGGACCTGGCGATGGCGGACCTGTGCGGCGGATTCGACGACCGCTTCCACTCGGCATACCGCGAAGTCTGGCCGCTGCAGCCGGGCTACGAGGCGCGGCGGCCCGTCTACCAGCTGTACTACCTTCTCGTTCACGTGAACCTGTTCGGCGGCGGGAACATCTGGCAGACCGCCGAGGTGCTGCGCACGATCCTGCAGAAGGCGAGTTGATCCCGCGCCGTTCCGGACGGATTCACCAGGCACTTTCGCACTCGTTTCCTTCCCGTGGCAGACCGCTTGCGGAGCCTGCCACGGACCCTCACCCCCGCGCGTGTGTCAGAGACGATTCCCGACCTTCCGCTCCTCCCGCCCGAGGCCGTGCCCGAGCGCGCGCCCAGGCAGGCGTCCGCCGGCTCCATGCGCGTGATGATGCGCATGGCCGAGCGGGCGATGATGCGTTCGGCGGATGCTCCCCAGGTGCGCGGAAACACGGCCCATCTGCTGGTGGACGGCACGGATGCGTTCCGCGCCTGGCTGAACGCCATCCACGGTGCCGAGCGGTACGTGCACCTGGAAAACTACATCATCCGCGACGACCGCATCGGCCGGCGGTTTCGCGACGCGCTCGCCGAAAAGGCCAGCGCCGGGGTGAAGGTGCGGGTGCTGTACGACTGGATCGGGTGCTGGGCCACGCCGCGGAAGTTCTGGAAGCCCCTGCGCGACGCCGGCGCCGAGGTGCGCGCGTTCGCCCCCATTTCCCTGACCGATCCACTGAACTTCATGCGCCGCGACCACCGCAAGGTGGTGGCGGTGGACGGCGAGTGGGCGTCGGTGTCGGGCATGTGCATCGGCGACGAGTGGGCGGGCGATCCGGACGCGGGCATTCCGCCCTGGCGCGACACGGGCGTGGAGTTCCGCGGGCCGGTGGCGGCCGTCATCGACCGCGCCTTCGCCACCACCTGGGCCGCCACGGGTGGGCACCTTCCTCCCGACGAGCTTCCGGACCCGGCGACCACGCGGACGGTGGGCAACGTGGCGGCCCGCGTGGTGGAAGGGGAGCCGGGGCGCTCCCGCATCTACCGCCTGTCGCAGTTCGTGGCCGTGGGCGTGGAGCGGCGTCTGTGGATCACCGATCCCTATTTCGTGCTTCCGCCGGCCATGGCCGAGGCGCTGGCCGCCGCCGCGCGCGACGGGGTGGACGTGCGCGTGCTTCTGCCGGCGTACAACAACTGGCCGATCGTGGGGGGGATGTCACGAGCCGGCTACCGGCCGCTGCTGGAGGCGGGGGTGCGGCTGTTCGAGTGGGAGGGGCCCATGATCCACGCCAAGACGGCCGTGGCCGACGGGTTCTGGAGCCGGGTGGGGAGCAGCAACCTGAACCTGGCGTCGCTGCTGGGGAACTGGGAACTGGACGTAGCCGTCACGGACCTGCAGTTCGCGGCCGAGATGGAGGCGCTGTTCGAGCGAGACCTGACGTCGGCGGTGGAGGTAGGGCTGCGCAACACGCGCCGGGTGCCCGCCCTGGCCAAGCGCGACCGGCGCAGCGTGGAGCGCGTGGTGGTGGAGCCGACGGAAGAAGACGAGTCGCCCACGCGCATCGCCGCGCGCGAGGCGCGGATGCGGTCGTATCGCAGCACGGGCGTGGCCCGCTACCTGGGCCGCCTGGCGCGCGCCGCGTCGGTGCTGGCCCGCGCGCTGGTGGGCCAGCGCACCATCGGCCGAGAAGACTCGGGATGGGTCAGCATCTGGGGCGTCATCCTGCTGGGACTGGCCGCGCTGGGCATCTTCGTTCCCCGCGTGATCGCCTGGCCCAGCGCCGTGCTCTACGCGCTCCTGGGCATCGCCGCGTTCGTGCGGATTCGCACCCAGCCCCGCGGTGGCGATCCACCCTGATCGCTCCGAGGCGTCCAGCGGCCGAAATCGGCGCGGCGCCTGCTAAATCGAAGCGCGCGAACGGGTTGCATCCCTCCCCCAGATCCGGAAACATCCAGGCCCCGCGGAGCCTGGTTTTTCCGGATTCTTGCATCCTCTGGTTGACTAAAC